>LNEA01000007.1 GCA_001464855.1 Rhizobiales bacterium Ga0077530 | reverse complement strand
GAGTACCTGCTCGCGCACGGCATGATCGACATGGTCGTGCATCGCCACAAGCTGACCGAAACATTGGCGCGCATCGTCGGCATCCTCTCGTCGGGGCGGGCTCGGCCGGTGGGCGCGACAAAGTCGGGCGATCCGCTGAAGTACGCCAACGGTCACGCGAACGGCACGCCGGTCTCAGCCAAGCTGCTCGGCGGCCGCGCCAAGGATGCCGACGCGGTCGTGGATGTCGAGCCGGTCGCCGACGAGGAGCGGTTCACGACGTCGTCGAAGAAAGGCACGGGGCAGCAAGGTCCCGGTGCGAAGCCGCCGGGCAAGGGCGCCTCGGGCACTCCGTGAGAGCAGCGCCCGACTTCAGCGATGCGGGCGCTGGATGCGATCGCGTTCGCGTCGCGTCCCCAAGGTCACGATCGGCTGCCCAATGACCCACCTCGATGACCTTCTCGCGTCGATGAAGCAGCTCCATCCGCTGCTCATCGATCTGTCGCTGGAGCGCGTCGAGAGGATGCTTGCCGAGTTGGGTAGCCCGCACAAAAAGCTCCCGCCGGTCATCCATATCGCCGGGACGAACGGCAAGGGATCGACCACCGCATTCCTCAAGGCGATGCTGGAGGCGGCAGGCAAGCGCGTTCACGTTTACACCTCGCCCCACCTCGTGCGGTTCAACGAGCGCATCGCGCTGGCCGGCCCCGGCGGCGCGCAGCCGATCGATGAAGACGCGCTGGCAGCGCTGCTGCAACGTGTCGCCGACGTCAACGCAGGGCAATCCATCACCTTCTTCGAGATCACAACGGCGGCGGCGTTTCTCGCCTTCTCCGAGACTCCTGCCGATTTCCTGCTGCTCGAGGTCGGGCTCGGCGGACGTCTCGACACGACCAACGTGGTCGACAAACCGGCGCTGACCATCATCACGCCGATCTCCATGGATCACGCCGACAAGCTCGGCGATACGGTCGAGAAGATCGCCGCTGAGAAAGCCGGTATCTTGAAGCGCGGCGTCGCGTGCGTCACCGCGCGCCAGACGCCCGAGGTCGATGACGTGATGGAGACGGAGGCCCGCAAGCGCGGCGCCACGCTCATCCGCTGGGGTGAGCACTTCGAGGCGTTCAACCAGCGCGGCCGGTTGGTTTTCCAGCGCGAGGATCGCCTGCTCGACCTGCCGCTGCCGTCGCTGATTGGGCCGCATCAAATCGTCAACGCCGGCACAGCGGTCGCCGCTGCGCTCGAACTCGGAATCGACGAGCGCTCGATCGCGACAGGTCTGACATCGGCACGCTGGCCGGCGCGGATGCAGCGCCTCGGAAGTGGTGTCCTGACGCGCGAGATCAGGCCGGACTGCGAGCTGTGGCTCGACGGCGGCCACAATCCGGCCGCCGGCGAGGTCCTCGCCCGCACCATGGCCGATCTCGAGGAGCGGTCCCCGCGTCCGCTCGTGCTCATTGTCGGCATGATGGGGCAGAAGGACGCCGCGGGCTTTCTGCAGCCGTTTGCTGGCCTCGCGCGGTACGTCATCACGGTGCCGGTGCCGGGCGCCCACCAGCCGCCGCAACTGCCCGATGACTTGGCCAAGGCCGCGCGCGACGCTGGCCTCGATGCGACCGCAGCGCCCGACATCGCGGCGGCGTTGGCGATCTCCCAGTCCGTGGACGACGGCCCCCTGCGCATTCTGATCTGTGGATCGCTGTACCTTGCGGGGCACGTCTTGGCCCTTCAGGACGGCCACGAAACGCAGTCGAACTGACGGTCCATCGTTTCGCCGTTGCGCAGCCTCGCCCCCTGCGACGTCGAGCAGGAAACGGGCGCGTAGCTCAGCGGTAGAGCACACCCTTCACACGGGTGGGGTCACAGGTTCAATCCCTGTCGCGCCCACCATTGTTTATTATGACAAAACAATGAATTGCGATAATCTGTATCGTGCGGCATCTGGCTTTTTGGGCGTATTGGGGTCAAATTGGGGTGCATTCCTATCGATTGGGGGAGCGCAAAACCGCCTTCTTTCAGAATCGGATGGCCGTAGATCTGCTGTCGCCGCTGCGGAGCATGCGCTGGCCCACGTCATCGGCGACAAGGCCGAGCAAGCATATCGTCGCGACGACGAGCTGGAAATCCGGCGGCCAATAATGGTGGAGTGGGGCGCCTCTGCGAAACAAGGGACATGCCCTGCCCACCCCGCTCGAGTTTTATGCGGCAATCAGTGGCTAGTGCCACGATGTCACCTAGGAGCGCCGATCCGCTCGATCCGATGGAGCTTGAGAGATGGCCCATCGCCTGCGTTCTAATGTGGATCAGGGCGGTGAACCGAAACTGGTCTAAGCTATTGGTGCTCGACAACATGAGGCGAGCCCAGCAAATGGGCGCCCGCGCATTTGCCGATAGCGACTTTCCCTTTGACGAATGTCAAGTTTTGGTCGAGAGCGCATCGCGCAACGCACTAGGTCTTAGTATCTTCCACAATGAGGGCAAAGTCGAGATTTGGCAGCTCGGACCGGACGCTCGGCTGCTGCCAACTAAGGATGCTTCGGGCGGAGAGACGTTTGGACTTTTCCCGAAACCACCGGTCGATCTCTCGGAAAAGCTCCTTGGTCTATGGTGTCACCGACGGCGCCGCCTGCGAAATCGAGCCCGGCGCCTTCATGACCGCCTTCGATGCGAACCGTGCCGACGCAACGGCGCTGATCGCAGAGAACGACGCCGTGGCGCAGGCGGTGTGCAAGCTTGTAGTGGAACGCCCCCCCTGGACGGGAACGGCCACCGAGCTGCTCGACGTTCTCGTCCAGTATTCCAGTGACACGGCGCGTCGCGCCCGTGACTGGCCGCAGACGCCGCGCGCACTGGCAGGCCGTTTGCGCCGGCTCGCAACTGTGCTGCGCAAATCAGATGTACGAGTCGAATTCGATCAGCGCAGCAGCGACAAGGCTCGGAGCCGATATCTCATCATTGAGCGGGTCACGCCGCCCACCGATAAGGGGCGGGATTTTGCGTCCGGACTGTCCGAACCGTCCGAAGTGGCGCGCAATCAGGAGGTTGGTGCCGGACGCTCGGAAGCGCCGATGGCGTCCTCATTGTCCGACTTTGACCGGACTCACCGGGAATTGCCGGACGGTAGCCTTGCCCCACCGTCCGATTCCCAGACGTTGATTCAGCAGGATTTTGGATGGTTGGACGGTTCGGACGCAAAATCCCCCGCCATTGAGGCCGATCCTCACTCCAACTGTATCGAGGTGCGGATATGACGCCGGCTTCAACAATCCTCAACCGGCTAGCCCGCGGTGGTGTTAACGTGCGGTTGGATGGCGATGACCTGGTGCCTCGTGGGCCGCGATCTGTCCTGACTGCTGAAGTCCTGGCCCAGTTGCGCCAGCTCAAGCCGTCGATCGTTACCGAGCTACGGCGGCGGACCGGGCAAGTGCCTCCCTCGCCCGCCGCAGTTGCCGAGCGCGCGGCGATCATCGCCGACGGTGATCACTGCGACCGAGCAACGGCCGACGCCAGGGCGTTCGCCGAGTACGGAATTCCTTCCTGGTGCGCTCTTGCGGGCGCGCACCGCGAGAACATTCTCGAAGAACTCGCCCGGCTGCCGCCGGCGTCGAGCGAGCATGTTCGCGGCCTTGTCGCATTCACGCGCGCGTTCCTCGACAGCAAACACTGGCGCGCCACCGTCGCGCTCGGTTGGGAGCTCATCGAAATATTCGGCGTCAATCCGCATGCACCTCTGATTCGAATCGACGGCCAGGGCCTCTTGACCGGACTCGCGCTGTCGAAGCTGAGTGGCGGGCGGCTGGAGAGCATCACAGCTTCTTTAACGACCATCCGCTACCGCTCGGGCGCCGTCCTAACCTGGCGCCGTGGCGCTGCTGGGCTCGATGGCGCTGCGCCGTGGTGGAAGTGCGCGGCGCTCGTGGAACGCGATGGTCGACATGGCGGCACATCATGAGAGGCAAATCGTCGCGCACGCAGCCAACATCGGCCAAGCGAACAAAGCACGCAGGCTATCGGCGACCACGGTGGCGTCCAGACTCAGGATGGGCTTGGCGAGGTTCGGGAGTAGGCGCTTGGGGCGGTACGCTCAACCGATGGCCCGCCTATAACGGCTTGTCGCTTCACGATTGCGGTGCGGTGAGTTGCTAATGTCACGGCTCGTCGTGCAAATCAGCCTAGAATCCCGCACCGAAGACGGCGTTGGCCGCAGGCGGTAAGTTGGTTATGGGCACCAAGAAGGAGGGCGATAGTGTCCGATACCCGAAAGGATGAGGCCACTGGTATCAATGCCGGATCAGTGGACCGATCAACGGGTTTGCGGCCATGGAAGCCGGGCGTGAGCGGTAGTCCGCGCGGGCGCCCTAAGGTTGCCGAGGAAGTGCGCTCGCTCGCCCGTGCACACGACCAACGTGCGTTCGAGCGCTTGGTCGAATTGATGGAAGATCCCGATCCTCGTGTGGCGTTCATGGCCTCGAGGGAGGTCCTGGATCGCGCCTACGGCAAGCCCACACCCCCTGCGGACGAGGATGACCACGACAACAAAGTGACCGTCGTCGTGAAGCGCTTCAAGTACTAGGCGGGGGCGGCCGCCCTGCCCGCGCCGGCGCGAGTTAACGACGAACCTTGACGAGAGCCGGACGGTTTCGACGGCAACAAACGGGCGCATACCGTCACGGGCGAGCTGCTGGCGACCGGACAGACAAGACATCAGCTTGAACAGCGTCGAGCCTTCTCTCGCAACCACTCCCCCAACGCGTAGCCCCCGACCCCGACCATGGTGATGGATAGGGGCCTCGTTCTGGTCTCAAGATATTACCAGTGGCGGTGCGCGTGGCGCTACATTCAGCCGGGCAAGGCGCGACAGAACGCGTTCGTCGAGAGCTTCAACGGGCGTCTCAGATGTACCTGAACGAAACCGCCTTTCTCGTCGCTCGCCAAAGCCCGCGCGCCGCTCGCCGCGTGGCGCGACGATTCAATTATTGGGACCGCATTCGGCATTCGCCAACAGGACACCGAGGAGTCCCGCAACCACCATCTGGCCCTTGCCGTGACGACCGCCATTGGGCAAAACTCCAACCCAGGAACCTCCCTCTGAGCGGAGGAAGGAAAGGTTTTAGGTCACACCTGCAGTTTCACAAATACCTGCTTAGGTGTCATGATCGACCTTTTGGCCTACACTCACAATGTTATTCCTGGACATCTCAAGCGTTCGTTGGCGTCGAAAGCAAAAACCTAACTTCGCATGAGGGCACGTTGGGGCTCATGGCAGAGGAGCGCGAAACCGGTGGACGACGCGGCAGCTGCACGGGCGTACGTGATAGACTTGTTTCGATACGTTCTGGAACGAAAACAGATGCCGGATGATGGAGTGGAAAGCTGGGTTTCGGAACTCATGAATGGCCGCGATCCCATCGAAGTGTTTCGGCTATTCGCCCTCAGCGAGGAAAACCAAAATCGGCGCAACTCGCTCACTGAATTCCCCCATGGCCACTTCTACTCACCTGTCGTCAACGTGGCTGAGGTGCGGGCCGACGAGCAGCGTATTTTTTCTCGCGGCAAACCACTTGCTGTGGACTTAAACGATTCAGAACAGAAGATGTGGTGGCGCCAAATCTCGGCCCAAATTAAATCACTGCCGTTCTCAGATGCGCCGGACGGCAAGCACAGGTATCACTACGACAACAGTAGTTATGGGTTCGGCGATGCGTCCATATATTGGGCTACGCTCGCAACGCTGCGCCCATCCCGCTTGATTGAGATCGGAAGCGGCTTCAGCTCAGCGTTGGTCCTCGACGCGATCGACCACTTTGATCTTCCGACCAAGTGCACATTCATTGACCCCTATCCGCAACTGCTGCAAAAGCTCGCCGGTCCTCTAGATGCACGTCACCGCATTATCGGCGAGCGTATCCAGTCCCTAGACCCAGCCATCGTCACTGACCTTGGCGAGAACGATGTTCTTTTCATCGACTCGTCCCACGTCGTGAAGACTGGCAGTGACGTGCACTTCGAGATGACAGAGTTGCTACCTCGCTTGCGCAGAGGCGTAATCGTTCACTTCCACGACGTCTTCTACCCGTTCGAGTACCACAAAAAATGGGTGCTAGACGACAACAAGTCTTGGAACGAAGCGTACTACCTGCAGGCATTCTTGATGTACAATGGAGCATTCAAAACTATATTTTTAAATCACTATTTTGCTGAAACATACGCGCCAGTGATGTTGCAGTCATTGCCGGTCAGTATCGTTGATCGCATTAGGTTGAATCCGGGCGGCGGGCTCTGGTTGAAACGTCGCTAAAGTTCGCCGATGCCGAAGTGGCAACGCATCGCTCTTGCAATAGAATGAGCGCCGGCCTCGAGAATTGGATGGCAACGACCACTGAAATTTTCAGTGAGAGAGCACGTAGATGCTAGCGCCAGGGGTCTCGGGTACAAGCGTCCCGTCCTTGATCATGTCACGCACAGTTTCGCCGTCGACCTCGCCCATCTCATCGAGATGCCAGCGACCATCCAAGCTCCGGCGTATCCGCCGCGCCGCGCGCTGCCGCATGAGGGCGATGATCTCACCTCGAATGCTCATTCGACAGACTCGCCAGTCATTTCTTCGTCGATCATATCGAGCATCTCCGGTATCGGACGCATCCCTCAAAGCCTTGTTGGGGCGCACCAGAATCAAGCCGCGCGTAGATAATTAGGCTCTGCCATACCTTTGCCTAGGCGATCAATCATTCACTTGACCATGTGGCTTAAGGCAGCTCTGAACGGCATGCTTAGTCTCGCCGACGGCTGGCGATCTCGATCGATTTCCCGGATCAGGCGGGTACGACGAGTTGTTCAAAGGTTCCTTAACAGGCGACGTTCCGATTACTCTGCCTGGAACAATTTTGTATGAGCCTCCCAAGCATCATTGACTGACACCTCATCAACAATACCGTTCGATAACTTACTCCAAAGTTCACTATTGCCGAGGGAAATAAGTATTAAATCCGCCAGAGCCTCCACGGAACCTGGGGGAAAAACCATTCCATTCCGATCATGTACTATCCGTTCACCGCCAAGGGCACCAGCGGAGGAGGCAATAACAGGACGCTTGGCATCCCATGCTTCCGAAACCACCAAGGCAAATGTTTCGGGCCAAACAGAGGGGACAACGACCCAATCAACGGACGCCATGAGGTTGAAGACGTTATCCCGAGAATATTCTCCATATTCCTCCACTTTAAGGTTGTCGGGACAGTCAGCAATAAGTTTCGCTACAGATCTTAAATAGCCCTCTGTCGCAAACTGTCGATTGCCGCCAAACAGCTTTATAACAATGGTTTCACGCGTGAGATTAGCGGCCCGTATTCCGGCCTTAAGTAGAACATCCACTCCCTTTGCATCTAAGAATTGTCCGAAAAAACCAAAAATGTTCAAGTGAGCCGATCGTGTAGTATTCCACTGGGGTGGCCTCAATCCTTTATGCCCGTTGGGCACAACACTAATCTTCTCTGCCGGAAGTCCCCATTGAGTATACCTTTTATGCAAATGCCCAGAGGGTGCAATGAAGTGATGGACCTTTTCAAATGCGCGAGTGAAGCGGCGACGTCGAAGTAAAAAGTCGTCCGCGCTGCGGCTCGGGACGCAGCGAACACACTGATCTGGCGACGTGTCACTGCATATTTCGCGTTCCGAGTATCTAAATAGTTGGCCATTCATTGAACAAATTGGAATGTACTCGTGCAAGGTATAAAAGATCTTTGCCTTAGGCAGAACACTCCTAATAATGTCAATTGCATCGAGACCTATAAGAATCGAGTGGTGCAGATGAATGATGTCTGGATGCGTGTCGGTCAAAAAACGTACTAGAGCCTTCGTCGCGCGAGGATCGTAGGTGACATTATAAAATCCATCGAAACCTGCGCTGGCCATCGCAAATTCCTTTTTACTATCAGGAAATAGAGTTATCGATGCTCCTACCCTCCGATACTGATCGAACCCTACGTGGCCTATTGCTGAAAGCAGGAAGGCGTCCCAGTCCGGATCTTGATCCGCGGCATCAAAGAGGTCTTTTGCCACATACTGAGCGCCGCCTTTGATGGCGCGGGGATGATATAGCGATATAGATAAATATCGCATTCTGCGTTGCCTCATATCAAAGTCATTGAATCGATGGGCTCCACTAGCAGTGTGCTGTCACCGAACCGCTGCGTGAAAAGGGCACGATTGAGCCACATAAAACAGCGCTTCGTGGATGACATGGGCTTTCCTGCTCCCTCGAGGTGGATCCACCGGGAACTCGGGTCGACGACAATTCGACCTCCCATAGTCAAGAAACGCATACAATAGTCAGCGTCCTCATAGTATGCAAAGATATAGTCGGTCGAGAAACCGCCGGATCGGACAAAAAGATCTTTATTAATTTTCCAGAGAGCTGCCGAAGCGAGAATGCTTTTGCCCACGGTCAGATCGCTAGAAGCCTTAATAGGGCAAGTGACATCTTCGATGTGCCATCGCAGGTCCTTCCCCAGGTGTTCAATACGAAGCGCTTTGTTGTGAGACGCCGTTGTGGGATCAAATGCCAGATCGTAGGTCGCAAACATTCCCGAATGCATAATAGACCCGGTCCCATAATAGAGAAGATGCCCGGTAAGCTCGTTTTCGAGGGGCGCCGACCAAAACTCCTTAAACTCGTCGGCAGATTGAGTAGGGCTCGGAAATATGTCCGGGTTCATGAAAAACAGCGTTTCGCCCAGCGCAACTGTGGCGGCAAAGTTATTAGCGGCAGAAAAACCAGAGTTCCCTGAGCAGAGAAACATCCGAATATTAACTTTGTTAACCAGGCAATAAGCAGTAAGATTGTCGCATAGGGTAACTGCATTCTCCAGCTCATTTCCGACCAGCAAAATTTCCGCATCGTCGGGAAGTCCAATGCGGGAAAGCTCGCCAAGCTGCTCAAGAAGAAAATCGGCCTGACGGTGCTGAACGATAACGATGGATCGTCTAATAGACACAGACACGCTATTATCGAATACTTTAACGTAGTTTAAGCTGGAGCGATACTCATTCCATATTGAATGAAACGCCGGAAAGAGGAAATTCGCGCTCTCCAGTCCGATGCCGATCGGCTTGTCGGCGATGGCACAGGCAGCGCCCAACGCTCTGTTCAGGAAGTTATCAGGTGAAAGCCAGCGCGCAGCTTCGTTGAAATGTAAAATCAAGGCACCGAGACGAATGGTAACTCGCGAGCTGAGCGTCAGATTAGATAATTGGACAAGACAGATGAACCCGGCATTTAGGTTCGACCCGCCAATAACTGTATTAACATCCGGCCTCGAGTGCCAGCAAAAATCTTGGTTGATAATATCGAAACAAACATAACCTACTTCTACCGTGAGCTTGAATTCACCTAAGATGCGGCGATCCGCCCAACCAACCAGCAGGAAGTGGCCTCCTGATGAGTAAAATACGTCCTCGAGATTGATGTATTGGTTTGAGTTCGGAAACCGAATTTCGTAGCGTCCGTTTGATTGGTAATGTGTATATAACTGATCGGGATTTTCGCCGCCTATGGCCACGACAACATCGGCGTTATTGAGTGCGTATAACTCAGGCAAAAATTTCATTTCTCGATCTTCGCGTGGAAGGGACATGTTCACACCTCAAGCGATTATTTGATTCTAACTGGCGAAATGAAGTGACGCAAGATCAACGGACGAAGTGTGGCGTGACCCCTCATCGCACTTGCGCGGCCGCAATGACAAGTGAGAGTTTTGAGCTTGGACCCGTTTTTGGACCAGACAGAGCCGGAATTTTCCTCTCGTCGCGCTCATGACGCGCCCGTTGCCGATGAGTGGCCAACGCTGCGGGCGGGTCGTAGCCGAATACCGCTGCGCGGACGAACGTCATTATAGATCCTATGTAGGTCCGACTACGACGGATACCGGGTAGTCCGTCGCGACTCCGGAGATCGGTAATGACCGAACAACGGCTGGTCTGCACTCGCCATCGAACTCAGCCGAGCACGCGAGTCGCTCGGCACCGCCACCAGTGGCTCCGCACGGAAGTCTTCGCGCCTCATCGCATTTTCGCCGCACTTCAGCAAGGCTCAGGAACCAGTGTGCCCATAGCCACTCGTAGCGGAATTTGCCATTCAGGTTCTCGATAAAGCGTTGCCCGTCGGCTTGCCCGGCCGAGAGAAGTCGAGTTCGATGGCCATGAGGCCCGGCTTCCTGACGTCGGCGGGGATCTGCGGCTGCTGCCCTCCGACCCGAGGTTGGAACATCTCGGCTTGATGACGCTCCAAGCTTCAAACAGCGCACAATCGACGGAACCCATCGCGCTCCGTCGGTTTTCTCTTCGGCTCGTACTACCGAGACGCTGGATCTTGCCCATCCTCTCCGCCGATTGACAGCACAGCGCAAGGCTGAGTATCACAATCGAGGCGGCGGATGCTGCTATGTAGTGCGAAACCAGGGGGTTCACGAAGTCGAGCTTGGCTGTTCGCAACTTGGTTGGGACTGATTCAAGTGCTGAAAATCTTTATCGCTGGTTCGCCACGCTCGGGTACTTCAATACTTTATCTTGCGTTGACTAACGTATTGGGCTTACCAGGATATGGGGAAAGCCATGTGATGCCGCTCGTGCAGAAAGCGATTTACGAGAGCCGTAAGCATTTTCAATTATTTAAGGGCGCAACCGAAGACGTTCTGATTAAGCAATTCGATCTTGATGATTTTGAGTTGTTTATTTTCGATTATATCCGGAGGTTCTACTTCAGCAATTTTCCTGAAGGATCTTGGGTGGACAAGACACCATCGGATGAAGCTGTGTGGGGGCTACCCTTAATAGAAAAAATATTCCCTGAAGCACGGCTCATTGCCACGAAGCGCAACGGCATCGAGGTTGTCGAGTCATATATAAAAAAGTTTCATGCGAATTTTCCCGATGCCTGCTTATCCTGGACGAATACAGTTGAGGGGCTTTTGATCGCTGAGGGCATCTGCAAAAATCTTCTAATCGTGGATCAGCATGATTTTGCTAACCGCTCAGATAGTGTATCGAGGGCAATATGCTATCATGTCGATGCCGAGCCCGCAGTTGATCGTCTCTCCGAGTTTCTGCGCATCGAGCGAACCGAGAAATCGTCTGATTTTGACTGGTCGAATCGTCGCCATCTAATAGACACAAAGTGGTCTGGAGCTGAGAAGCAGATATTTGCATCGATTTGCGGACCTCAAATGGAAAAATTAGGCTACAAGTACTAACCATCACTAGCCAGCGTAAATTGATGCTCAGAGCAAAGTCGGGGGCGTCGGGCCTCTAAGACGCCGCGAGGTTAGTGGTGTCAATCCACTTCAGCAAACAAGCACGTGATACAATGACTTCATGCCCCCCTGCATCCTAGGCGGGGGACGCTGACCCAGACGCTAGAGCGCATTCATTACACCGCCTGTACGACGTTTTTCGGGCAGGCGATTATGCGGATCTTCTCCTCGGCCGAGAAGTGCCGTCTGGTGGCTCGCCGGATGTCCCTGACGGTCTCCTCCGCGTTCTGCGGAGCCTGCTTGTCTCGCTGTCTAATCGTGGCCCTCCTGGGGTGACGATGAGCCGGAAACTCTCTCTTATGCAATCAGCTCAAAGTGTCCGGTAGGTTCTGACGGGAATAAGCTATGAGGTCGAACTCACGAAGGAGGGCGCCGGCTTCCTCGGGCGGCTGAAACTGCGTTCCGCATATCGCGAGCGCGCGACACGGGTGAATTTTGAGAACCACTATCCCGGCTTGGAGGTGCAGGAAATTCTGCGCGAACCCTACTCCGGGCGGGGCTTCGAAGACATCGATCTGTCCTTCGAGGGACTTGAAACGCTGGTGCGCAATTCCCGCCTGGACTGGCAGGCGGCGCTGTCCAGCGTCAAGGGCACTTATCTCATTTCCGATATCACAACGGGCAAGCGTTACATCGGATCAGCTTACGGCGATCAGGGCGTCTGGTCGCGCTGGTGCGCCTATGTCGCCAGCGGCCACGGCGGAAATGTGGAGCTTCGCGCCCTCGTGAACGATCCGGCACTGGAATATTGCCGCAAGCATTCCGCTTTGCGTTGCTGGAAGCTCGCCCCGCGGCCACGGCCGATGAGGTGATCCTCGCCCTCGAGGCGTTCTGGAAGCGCATACTTCTGACGCGCGGTGACTTTGGACTGAACCGGAACTGATGCTCGCCTTCGACCGCACCATCGGCATCGACTACTCAGGCGCGGAGACGCCAACCGCCAGTCTCAAGGGCCTGCGCGTCTATCTGGCTGAGGGTGACGGGCATCCGGTGGAAATCCAACCGCGCCGAGTCCGCGCAAATACTGGACCCGCAAGGGCATCGCGGAATGGCTTGTGCAACGGCTCGCCGACGACGTGCCGACGCCGGTCGGCATCGACCACGGCTTCTCTTTCCCGCTGCGCTATTTCGAAATGCACGGGCTGTTGCCTGACTGGCCGCGCTTCCTCGACGATTTCCAGCGCCACTGGCCGACCGACGAGGATCACGTCTATGTCGAGTTCGTGCGCGACGGCATTGCCGGCAAGGGCGCGGCGCGCATGGGCAACGCCCGCTGGCGGCGACTGACCGAAGAACGCGCGGGCGGCGCGAAGTCGGTCTTTCACTTCGACGTGCAGGGATCGGTGGCGAAATCCACCCATGCCGGCATTCCCTGGCTGCGCTTCATCCGCGAGCGCCGAGGCGCTCGCGTCCACTTCTGGCCATTCGACGGTTGGGACACTCCTACCGGGCGATCGGCCATCGCGGAGGTCTATCCCGCGCTTTGGTCGCGTGGCTTCGCCAACGAGGGCCGCAGCGGCGACCAGCACGACGCCTTCAGCATCGCCGCCTGGCTTTCGCTCGCCGACCGCGACGGTAGCCTAGAGGCGTTCGTCAACCCCGATCTTTCGCCGCCCGAACGCGCGCTGGCGCAAGTGGACAGCTGGATTCTCGGCGTCCGAGTTTGATCTGAATTGCCAGGGCGCAGTGCTTCCCTTTGGGTCCTATGGCTTCTCGTCGCGGGACAGAGCGCCGTTTTCGAACCATGACATATCGCTTCAATTTCTTTGGCAATCAGCACGCGATTGAGCGCCGTGTCGGAACCGTAACGATTTTTCCTTGCGGCTCGCCAATTTGCGCCCGCGACTTGGTACCAGCGCCTTACGACTCGGCTCCAGTGCGTGCGAGAATTGCGGCGCGTTGCGATTTTGACAAGGGCCGATTCGCCTTCAGCGCCTCAAGCGCTTCAGCCAGCAAGGCCGCCTTGTTGTGTTCGTCGGCGTCGACAACATTCAATAAGTCCGCCGTCCACAGCTCAAGGGCGTGCCGCTTTTCGGCGGCGAAGCCGTAAAGATTGTAGCGGGCCTGCAGGCCCTTGAGCGCGTGCCCAAGCACCATTTCGGCGACCACATCGTCAACGCCGAGGCGCGCCAAGTGCGTCCTCGCGGTGCGCCGCAAGTCGTGCAGCGCGAACCGCTCCATCGGATGGCCGAGAATCTTTTCGGCCTTGGCTTGCAGGTCATCAACGACTTTGCGCGGGATGCCGGCAATGGGCTTTTTCCCGTGCGTCGTCGAAAGGAGGAAGTCGCCGCCGTTGTGGACGGGAAGGGCGTCGATGATTTCCACGGCCTCAGCGGGAAGGCACACGAGGAAGTGGCGATCCGTTTTATAGTGCTCGGGCGGAATCAGGAGCGTTGCCGCGTTCTTATCGAACCAAGGGCGGCGCGCGGCGCAAATTTCCATCTCCCGGCACCCGGTGAGCATCAGCAACCGGACGGCCTGACCCCAAGGTTCCCGCAGTTCGCCCGCCGCCACATACACGGCGCGAGCCTCCTCAAGCTCAAGAAATCGGTGGCGCGCGGCCAGCTTGGGCGGCTTGGTCCCGGCAAACGGGTTGATCTTGGCGCGGTCGCCATCGACGGCGAACCGGAACAGCGCGAGGCCCCACTTCCGAACCTCGCTCGCGGCGCCGGGCGCCGGTTTCCTTACCCCCGTCTTAGGGTCGGGCTGGCCCTTGATGACTTTGTCGAGCAGTGCTTTGGCATCGCGTTCGGTGATGCTGCCCGTCAGACGATCGCCCCAAGCGGGAACGACGTGCCGATTGAGACACCAACGAGCATGGCGCCCCGTCCGAAGGCTCTTTTCCGCGTGCGTGATGAAGTTTTCGACAAGGTCCGAAATCTTGTCGTGTCGATCGACGGCTTTCTCCTCGAACGAGAGGATAGGGTTGCGCCCCTCCTCGATGTCTTCGACGTAGGCGGATGCCTTCGCGCGTGCCGCCTTCACCGACATCGTCGGGTATACGCCGAGAGCCACACGGTGATAGCGCGCACCGTTGAGCTTCGTCCCTCGCTCGGTGACTCCGCCATCGCCCTTCACGCGAAAGCGAAATGTCCATTTCGGTTTTCCGCGCGGCCCGATTCGGATCGTCAATCCATCGACTGTGCCGTCTTTGATTTCGAGACGTTCGGCCGGTGGTTTTTCCAAATACGCTTTGAGGGTGGTGTCTAAACGCTTGCCGTCAGCAGGGGTCGCACGCATACCAAATTCCAATTGGGGTCAAATTGGGGTGCAGGATTATCATGTTTTGGGGTGGCGTCAATCCGCCGATTTCGGAATGGTAATCGGCTTAATGCCTTGTAACGCACGGAAAAATTCCGCCCGTAAAAACTTCGGCGGACTCCAGCGGAGGCCCCATCCCAAAATTCACACGGGTGGGGTCACAGGTTCAATCCCTGTCGCGCCCACCAGCATTGTGGGCTGCTGATCTCAAACCCCGGTAGCTCAGATTGTTTCAGCCCGCGAGTTCTGCGCGCAGGATCCGCTTCAGGATTTTTCCGGACGGATTGCGTGGCAGTTGATCGCGGATGATCAAATCCTTGGGCACCTTGAACCCGGCAAGGTTCGCGCGGCAGTGCGCCGTGAGTGATGCGAGGTCGAGGACAGCTCCCGCGTTGAGCACCACGACGGCGACCGGGCGCTCGCCCCAGCGCTCGTCGGGAAGTCCGATGACGGCGACCTCGCGGACTTCCGCAAGTTGGTAGATTGCGCGCTCGACCTCGGACGAGGCGATGTTCTCGCCTCCTGAGATGATCATGTCCTTCTTGCGGTCGGTCAGGTAGAGGAACCCTCCATCGTCCAGATGGCCGATGTCGCCGGTGCGGAACCAGTCGCCGAAGAAAGAGGCGCGGGTCTTGTCCGGATCCTTCCAGTAGCCGCGTGTGATCTTTGGGCCGCGCAGGCAGATTTCACCGCTCTCGCCCGGTGGCACCGAGTTGCCCATCTCGTTCCGAATCTCGACCTCGACATGCGCCAGCGAGCGACCGACCGATCCGATTTTTTCGATCTCGCGTCCGGCTTCCATCATCGTGTCGCCGCTGCACGACTCGGTGAGGCCGTAGGCGTCGATGTAGCGCGCCTTCGTGAAGTAGTCGGCGAATGCACGGATGCGTGGTTCAGGCGTGCGCTCGCCGCCGCCGACGATCCACTTGATGCTCGAGACGTCATGTCGGGCGCGGTCGGGATGAGCGAGGACCGCGCTCAGCATTACCGGTGCTAACCAGCCGCCCGTCAGCCGTTCTTCCTCGATTGATCGGATCGCAGCGATTGGATCGAAGTCGCGATGAATGCAGATCGTACCGCCGACCCACAGCACCGCCATGCCCGGGAGATCGAACGCGCCGACGTGGTAGAGGGGCCCCGTCACCAGCAAGCGATCTGCGGCCGTGAGAGCGAGCGCCACGACGTGGTCGGCGTTCTTCCAGTAGAAATTCCCGTACGTATGAATGACGCCCTTCGGCCGATCCGTGGTGCCGGATGTGTACATCAGCCGGAACAGGTCGTCCGGGCCGACGACATGCATCGACGCCGGGGCCGCGTCGCTGGCGAGCCGCGTCGAATCTGATTGTGCGTCTGGATCGACGAGGATGACGTTATCGAGTCCTGCGACAAGCGCGGAGAACTCGGCATCGGCGAAGGCGAGCTTGGCGCCGGCGTGGTGGGCGATGTAGCTCACCTCCTCGGCCGCAAGGCGGTAGTTGACGGGCAGGAATACCGCGCCGATATGGCTCGCGGCAAAGGCAATCTCGATGAAGGCGGCGCTGTTCTTCATGACGACGGCGACGATGTCGCCGGCCCCGATCCCCCGCGCCACGAGCAGGCCGGCGGTCTTCTCGATGCGGGTGAGCAAAGTCGCGTAGTCGAGCCGCGTCTCGCCGTAGATGACGGCGAGTGCATCGGGCGTGCGGCGGGCGTGGAAGCGGATGAAGCTCGTGAGATTCAGCATGGCGCCGGGTCCCTGCAGGCCAGTGGGATCACGGCAGTCTCATATTTTGCCTCGCGATGAAATAGCCCTCATACGGGTGGGGTCATGAACGACACTTGACCGCCGCGCTCTCGCGTCGTGTTGTCCTGCCGAGGTCATCGAAAAAGGCGTGTTAAACATGGCGAAGATCGGATTCATCGGACTGGGGCGGATGGGACAGGGCATGGCCGCGCGCCTCCTTTCGGCCAAGCACCAGGTGACGGTTTGGAATAGAAGCCCTGACAAGGCTGCGGCGCTGGTGTCGTCGGGTGCAACGCTCGCCGAGACGCCTGCTGCTGCCGCACGGGACGCGGACGCAATTTTTACGATGCTCGCCAACGATGACGCCGCCGAGCGGGTATGGCGAGCCCACGACGGCGTGCTGAGCACGGCGCGTTCAGGCGCTTTCGCGATCGAGTGCTCGACGTTGTCTCGTGACTTCGTTGTCGCGCTGGGCCAGGAGGCGCGTCAACGCGGCCTGCGGTTCCTCGATTGCCCCGTCACCGGCCGGCCGAATGTTGCTGCTGCTGGCGAACTCACCTTGCTCGTCGGTGCGGAGACGGTCGATCTGGACGCAGCCCGTCCGCTGCTCGACTCGATTGCGACGACGATCCGGCATTTCGGGCCGGTTGGTGCGGGCACCGCCTACAAGCTCATGATCAATCTGATGGGCTCCGTACAGATCGCGGCCCTGGCGGAGGGATTGGCGTTATCTGAGCGGCTCGGCCTCGACCGGGAGGCGGTGATCGCGGCGATCTCGGACAGCGCCGCCGCCAGCAGGCAGGTCGTCTATCACGTGACACGTATGGCGCGGCGCGATTTCGCCGATCCGACGTTCACCGCCGGCTTGCGCTACAAGGACGCCGACTACGGCGCCGCGCTTGCCAAGACGGTTGGCATCGACATTCCGCTCGGCCGCGCCTCGGTGGCGTGGTTCGCCGAAACCATGGCGCCTGA
>LNEA01000006.1 GCA_001464855.1 Rhizobiales bacterium Ga0077530 | reverse complement strand
CGATCTCGCCTACGCTGCGCTCCGGCCAGATCAGATGCTGGCCGATGGCGGCCCGACTCTAACTTAATTCCTGGTATCGCAACTAGGGGCAGGCCACATCCCGAAGCCGGTCATCCAACGCATCATCAAGCTCTACCGTGATGCTGGTGTGCATTGCTACGCGGGCGGGATACTTTTCGAGTATGCCTATCAACGCAACGAGGTCGATCTCTACTGCGATCACGTGCTCAAGATCGGCCTCAATGCCGTAGAGATTTCCGAGAACTACGTGACGCTGAACGACAACGAGCGGCTGTCTTATATCGATCGCTTCCAGAGTTTGGGCCTTTCGGTGATTTACGAATTCGGTCGTAAAAATCCGGAGGAGCCCCTGCGCGTGGAGGACATCGAAGCCCTGATTACCGCCATGATCAATCGCGGCGTAGACCATGTCATCGTCGAGCAGTCCGAGATCGACATGGCGGCAAGCCGGGCGCCAGAGCGGCTTGCCGCCATTGCCGCAGCGCCCTGGTTCGAGCGCATTCTCATCGAAGCCGATCCGTACCGCTTTCCCAAGCAGCACGTCGGGCTGCTGCAGGATTTCGGCATTGACGTGAATCTTGCGAACATCGCGCCCGGCCAGGCGTTGCGGCTCGAAGGTCTACGCCGCGGGATCGGTCGCGCCATCGACTACTCGTTGCTATCAAAAGAGGGGATGAAGGCTTGATCGAAGGCAAACAGACGGACTTGCCCGAGCTACTACCCGATCTTGTCGCCCTCGGGTTCAGCGAATATGAGGCACGTGCCTATCTTGCGCTATACCAGCTTCAGCCGGCGACGGCCTATGAGGTCAGCAAGCTGGCAGGGCTACCGAAGGCCAATGCCTATACCGTTTTGGAAAGTCTGAGCAAGAAGGAGGCCGCGCAGCCGATCTCCGAGAGCCCCGTGCGCTATGTTGCGGTCGCGCCCGATGTCCTGTTCGAGCGGATCTCGAGCGCAACCGCCAGGCGTTGCGCCAAGCTGATCAAGACCATTCCGGTCGCTGCCCAGTTCGATGAGCGCGGATATGTCTGGTCGATCTCCCGCGGCGACGCGATCAGCACTAAAATCGAAAGCATGATCGATGGCGCGAGCTCGCACATCTGGATCAAGGCTGCCGAGCAGAACATTCTGCCTTACCGAGACGCTCTGAAGATCGCCACCGAGCGAGGCGTTGAGGTCCTAATCATTCTCTTCGGCACGCAGCTCGAGAAATTCCAGTTCGGTGGCACATCGCGCACTTACCTGCATGAAGGCAATGGCATTCCGGTCGGCATCGCGCACAAGTTGGTTACAATCACCGTCGACTTCGAGGAGGCCCTGGTAGCTGAATTTGAGAACCATCCACATGGCGCCTACACGCGCAATCGGCCGATCGTGAATTTGGCCGAGTCCCTCATCCGTCACGAGATTTACTTCGCCGAGATCTTCGAGATGTTTGGTCAACCGATCCAGAGAACCTTCGGCACCGCCTTGATGAATCTACGTCGTAAATATCTCCCGCCGGCGCAAGCTGACGCACTAGAGAAACTGCTCGGCCTAACGTCGGATGCGCCACCGCCGAGCACGGGGGCACCTAGCAAGAAGCGCAAAGAAAAGATCACATGAGTGCCGACGAGCTGGAGTATGACGTCATCGTGGTGGGGGCCGGCAATGCGGCTGCGTGCGCGGCGATCTCAGCGCGCAACAACGGCGCCCGCGTACTCATGCTGGAAGCCGCACCCGAGGCCGAGCGCGGTGGCAACTCCACTTATACAGCCGGCGCTATGCGCTACGCTTTCGATGGTGTCGACGACGTCCTCACGCTGGTCCCCGATGTCGATGCTGATACGCTCGCGCTGACTGACTTCGGCAGCTACACGGTCGATCATTTCTTCGATGACATGTACAGCGTCACGCAGTTCCGAACAGATCCCGAGCTGTGCGAGCTGCTCGTGCGGAACAGCCTCCCGACCCTTCAGTGGATGCGCAAGCAGGGTGTCCGTTTCCAGACCAGCCATGGCCGGCAGGCCTACAAGGTCAATGGTCGCTTCCAGTTCTGGGGTGGTCTCAGCGTCGAGGTTTGGGGCGGCGGTCCCGGTCTCGTCGACATGCTCCTAAGCGCGGCCGAGAACAAAGGCATACACATCCTGTACGAAACGGCCGCAGTCTCGCTGTGCAAGGACAATGACGGCGTCAAAGGCGTGCGCGTCAGTCATCGCGGCCGCGAGCGTGATCTGCACTGCACGGCAGTTGTGCTCGCCTGCGGTGGCTTCGAATCGAGCGCAGAAATGCGGGCGCGCTATCTCGGTCCCAACTGGGATCTCGCAAAGGTGCGCGGCACGCGCTTCAACACCGGCGCCGGGATCAAGATGGCGCTCGACGTCGGTGCCATGGCGTGCGGTCACTGGTCCGGCGCCCATGCGGTCGGTTGGGATCAGAACGCACCGACGTTCGGCGATCTGGCCGTGGGTGATGCGTTCCAGAAGCACAGCTATCCGTTCGGCATCATGGTCAACGCGCGCGGGGAGCGTTTCGTCGACGAAGGCGCTGACTTCCGTAATTATACCTATGCGAAATACGGGAGTGCCATCCTCGCTCAGCCGGGGCAGTTTGCTTGGCAGGTGTTCGATGGCAAGGTTATACCCATGCTGCGTGACGAGTATCGCATACGGCAGATCACCAAGGTCTCATCCGATACGCTGGAGGGCCTTGCCGATCAGATGGAGGGCGTCGACCGCGACGGCTTTCTGCGCACGGTCGCCGCGTTCAATGCAGCAGTGAAGAAAGATGTTCCCTTCAATCCGAATATCAAGGACGGCCGCGCCGCCGAGGGCGTTACTCCGCGCAAGTCGCACTGGGCCAATACCATCGATACCGCGCCGTTCGAGGCTTATGCCGTCACCTGCGGTGTGACCTTCACTTTCGGTGGCGTGAAGATCGGCGCCAACGGCCAGGTGCACGATACGGCTGATATGCCGATCCCCGGCCTCTTCGCCGCCGGCGAGATGGTCGGCGGATTGTTCTTTCACAACTATCCCGGAGGTACCGGTCTCACATCGGGAGCGGTCTTCGGCAAAATCGCGGGTGAGGGCGCTGCCGCCGCCACCATAGACAAGAGCCGCTAAGCGGCCTGGAACACCCGTCCTCATCTAGGAAGGTTGCACTATGGGCCTAAAAGGATCCGGTTGGTTGAAGTTGCGCGTTTTCGCGGCGATGGTCGCCGCCGGCGCTACGTTGGCACACGCCGCGACAGGATCGATGTCGATCCGCGTTGGCCTGCAATCCGTGCCGCCGGACGAGGTCTACACATCGAAGGACTGGGGCGCCCGCTACAAGCTGAAGGTGGAACACGGATCCTTCAGCTCCGGCTCCGACATTCTCAAGGCCTTCATCGGTGGGCGCGTGGACGTGGGCAACGGTGGCTCCGGACGCCTTGTTACAATGGCTGCTCAACAGCCCCAGCTGTTCTACATCGTGGCAGCCAACCAATACGGGGGTGATCGCTATGGCGTGATGGTTGCCAAGGACTCGCCGGTCAAGACCGTGCAGGAGCTCAAGGGCAAGAAGATCGGCGCGGTGACGGGCTCCGGCACGTATAGTACGTTTCGCGTCTATCTCGACAAGAATGGCATGAAGGAAAGCGACTTTCAGATCGTGAACATGAAGGTCGAGGACCTGCGCGCGGCCGTACAGCAAGGGATCATCGACGGCGCCGTAGCCTGGGAGCCGCACGTGGCGATCGCCGAGACGATGGGCGTGGTCAGGCGCATACAGTCGATGGCTGGCGTCAATGACAGTCCGAATTTCGTCCTCGTCAACCGAAAGTTCGCGGATGCGAATCCCGAGGCCGTTGCGCGCTATATCGCGACATTGATCGATCTGGGTGAGCTGATCAACAATCATCCAAAGGAGGCCGCCAAGCTGGCTGCCGGCCAGATCAGCAAGAAGGGCGTGTCCGTCGATCCCAAGGCGCTTGAGCTCTCGTTCACCCGTATCAAGATGGACCCCAAGGTTACGGACGAGCTGTTGTCCGAACTTATTCCAGTGGCCGAATCGATGAAAGGCGCGGGCAAGATCGGCGCTGTCCCCGACTTCAAGACGCTCGTGCGCATGGAATTCTACGAGCAGGCTGTCAAATTGAGGCAGGCGTCCCGTTAGGGCGCCGTGAGGTTTACGTTGTGACAGCAATCAGCACCGGAGACGCCACGCAAGCAAAAGGCGGGGCGTCCACCTCTCTCACCCGGGTCGCCGGGTTCGTGACGTTCATTCTGCCGATCGCCGCCTTCCTTGCGTTCTGGGAGGCTGTCGTGTGGTTCGGACTCGCCGACGCGACCATCCTGCCCGCCCCGTCGATGGTCTTGGTGCGTGGCTGGAGCCTGCTCAATCCCGCCAATTCGGAGCACAGCCTGCTGCTGATGCACATTGGCGCAAGTTTATGGAGGGCGCTCGCAGCCTTCGTATTGGCTTGCTTCGTGGCCATCCCGCTTGGCTTCGCGTTGGGACTGAGCAAGGGCGCATATCGGGCGCTTTCTCCATTGCTCAGCCTGCTTTTGCCACTACCGGCCGTGGCCTGGACCCCGATCTTCCTTGTTGCCTTTGGGCAAGGAGAGATCACGATTATTGGCGTTTGCTTCCTCGGCGCCTTCTTTCCAATTCTCTACAGCACCATCCAAGGCGTTCGCGGCATCGACGTTCACTCGATCTGGGTTGTGCGAAGCATGGGCGCCAAGCCGATGGACCTGTTCCGTCGCGTACTGCTGCCCGGGGCGCTTCCTGCGCTCATCTCCGGTCTGAAGCTCGGCATGGCTCACTCCTGGCGCACACTGGTTGCGGCAGAAATGCTCGCCGCCCTTAGCTTCGGCCTCGGATACATGATCTTCGCAGCACGTTCTTACATGGACGTCTCGACAATGTTCGTCGGGATCGTGTGCTTGGCCGTCATCGGTCTACTGATCGAGCACGCGATCTTCGGCACGCTCGAAAGGATGACCGTGGCTCGCTGGCACAGCAGCGGCAAGGTTAGGGGCGCGCGATGAGCACCATCGATCTTGCAAGCGCGAAGCCGCCATCCGAAGCCCGCGCGATTCCGCTTCTGCCCAACATAGGCGCGCGTTCTGGCGTGATTGTCGCTCTGCTGGTGCTGTGGGAACTTGCTGCTCGTTTGGGTTGGATAAACGCGTTCCTGTTCCCGGCGCCGTCCAACATCGCGGCGACCATATGGACGCAATCAGGGCCAGATGGAAATCCGCCCTATGCAATGCCCATGCACGTACTACGGAGCATGATCCGGCTGCTGGCCGGCATCGCGCTCGCTGTCGTCATCGGCACCGTGCTCGGTGTTCTGATTGGGATGACGCGATGGGCGCGTACGCTTTTTCAGCCGCTCATCAGCATCTTCATGCCCGTTCCGACTTTGGCATGGACGCCGGTCCTGCTGTTGTTGACGGGAATCGATGATCGCACGACCATCATCGTCGTCTTCATCGCAGCAGTCTTCGAGGTCATTTACACCATCGTCGCCGGCATCGAGATGATGAACGTGAAGCTGTTCTGGGTCGCGCGATCGATGGGCGCGTCGCGGCTTCAGATCTTCCTCCGCGTGATCATTCCCGCCATCTTTCCCTACTTGATCACCGGAATGCGGCTCGGCACGGGCTATGCCTGGCGCGCGTTGATCGCCGCTGAAATGCTTGCCGCAAGTTCGCTCGGCCTCGGCTTCATGATCTACGATGCGTCAGAGTACATGAGCACGAACGTGATTTATGCCGGCATCATCCTGATCGCCGTGCTCGGCTATCTACTCGAAAATGTTCTGATCGGTCGCCTCGAGGCCTCAACAACCGAAAAATGGGGAATCCAAAGTGAGCGCTGATCCGGCCAAAGTCCTTCCGATGAACGCAAGATCAAAGCCGAAGATCGTCGCCAAGGGGGTTCAAAAAAACTTTGGCAGCGTCGTCGCGATGGAGGACGTCACGCTCTCGATTCAGGAACGGGAGTTCATTGCCATCATCGGCCCGAGTGGTTGCGGCAAGTCGACGTTTCTCTATCTCATCGCTGGCTTCGAGAAGCCTAGTGGTGGTGAGCTCACGCTGAACGGCAAGGCCATCAGGGGACCAGGCCCTGATCGCGGAGTGGTCTTTCAGGAGTTCGTCCTGTTTCCTTGGTTGACCGTCCTACGGAATATCACTCTCGGCCTCGATATTCAGGGTGTGAAGCGCGAAGAGGCGGAGGAGCGGGCCCTCAAATGGATCCGGCTGACTGGTCTTTCAGGCTTTGAGAACGCCTATCCGTCGACCTTGTCCGGCGGCATGAAGCAGCGCGTCGCTATTGCGCGCGCGTTGACGTATGAGCCGGAGGTGCTGCTGCTGGATGAGCCGTTCGGCGCGCTCGATGTCCAGACCAAGAATTACATGATCAAAGATCTGCAGAACCTCTGGCAGGAGGCAAACCGGACCATCGTGATGATCACGCACAGCGTGACCGAAGCCGTGCACATGGCCGACCGCGTGGTCGTCCTGAGCTCACGGCCCTCTCGTGTCATCGCCGACGTCCGCATCGATGTTCCGCATCCTCGCGATCGGCGGAACCCCTCCATGCATCGCTATGAAGATGAGATCACAGCCATCCTGTCGGCCGAGGTCGACAAGGCTATGAGCCTGGAGCGGCAAATAGGATTGTTATAGCTCTCACATGTCGGCCCGTGTGGTGCTGATGTCGAGCTCATCCGTCCGTCATCGCAGTCGATGTTCACATGTTGAAGTACTAAACTACCCCAGCGATTGGAATACCGCCGACAAGCGCGCGCCCACGCCTGCTGTACAACAGCCGCTTGGTCTCGTCCTCTCTGCCAGACTTCATCAAGGCACACGCCATGGTATATTCGATGATGTCGCGTTGAGCTCTGCTGCCGCCGAGGCGCTCATGCTCACCGAGTACAGGCTGCAACTCACTTAGCACCCCCTGCCAATCCTGCCGGGCGAATGCGGAGAACGCGCGGGATGCGGACGCGACAAGGTCGCCGGTGAGGCCTTTCGGATGTTCGGTCAGGCGAGCGAGCAAGTCGCCGTTTCCGGCCATTGCATGAGCAAGTGCAGCGTGAATATCTACGAACGCAATGCCGGCATCAGGAAAGAGCTCAGCGGCCAGGTCAGAGACCTCGCGCCAGAGCGTGTCGTCACTCGGCTCGCCGGCCAATTCTGCTCGGAACAAGAAAGAGGCGCTGTCTGTTAGCCTGTTGATCTGCGGCCCGATGCAAACCCCAGGTCTGAGGCTGGCGTGATAGATGGACCACGCGTCGTCGAGGTTGCCATTCTGCAATGCCCACAGAGCGAGATGCCAGTGGAGGTGACAATGAAGGGGGCTTCCAACTGAATAGGCCTTCAGCCAATCGCGTAGGAACCGGATGCCATCTGAAACGTCGCCGCTTTCATAGTACCCATGGGCGCTGACGTGGGCCGCATTGGCATTTCGTGAATTGCCCCGTAGCGACATTTCAACATGCGCACGACCGACATCAAGCAGGCCTTGCTCGATCTCTGAAAATGCCAGCGCGCCAAGGAACCACCAGTCGTTGCCATAGTGGGTCGCCAAAGGCTGGAGCATTTCTAGCTGTGCTTGTTCACGACCGGTCTTGCCGGAGAATCCAATCAGTCCGAAGACACCCGTGGCCGGAGCGAGCGCCATAGCGTCACGCGGCCAGGATTGAACATGTCTGTAGATTTCTTCAAGTGCGACGGTGGATCGACCGTCGAGGAGGTTCTCGACGATTGAGAATTGACTCTTTTCTCGGTCTGTCGCTCGGCTAACCAAGTGTTGCGCCCTCGCAAGACATGCCTTGCCGTCTTGCGGCCGACCGATGCCTTGTAGGCTGCGAGCCAATGCGGCATGGCCCAGGAGGAAGGCTTCATCCTCGGCGATTGCTCTTTCAAACAGCAATTCGCCGCCGGGGTTTGCCGATAACAGGAGGTCGCATCCTGTTACATAGGCATCGCGCGCGGCGAGAGAGGTCGTCGATAGTTCGCAGTCATATCGATCCCGGAGCATTCCGTGTTCCAATCCGCATTGACTGCTTTGGCTCGATGGTGACCAATGACAGGCCGGAACTCTACCCTCATGAACTCGCGAACCCCTTGCCTGGCTTCCTGTACTCGGGCCGGGGTGGGCTGAATATGTCCAGCACACGGGCGCCATCTGGGCCTGCGCGCATGGTGTGCGGCACATTTCCTGGCGTGCGCCAGAAATCGCCCTTCTTCACCGTGATTTCTTCGCCGCCCTGGACGCGGATCGCCGAACCTTCCAATAGCACGCCCCATTGCTCCTCGGGGTGATGGTGCAGCGTGCCCTCGCCGTTGGGTGCGATCGTTACGACCGATAACATTGCCTGCTCGCCGGCAAAGATATACGTCGTCAATGTCGGTCCCAATTCTCGGAACAGGCCATCGCTCGGATCGTCGAGATTGTGGAATTCACTTTTCTGGCTCATTTTCCGTATCTCCGGTTTATTGCTTCGAAACGGCGCCATAGGCACCCTTGTAAGTCCCGTCGGCGATCGACTGCATGATCTGCTGTTCGCGCTTGATCTGGGCTTCGACCGCGATAATCAATGACCGCGCCCTCTCCGGCGCGAAAGTGACGATGCCGTCCTCGTCGCCAACGACGATATCCCCCGGGGCGACGACGCAGCCGCCGACGCTGACTGGTACATTGATCTCGCCAGGACCGTTCTTGTATGGTCCTCGGTGGATGGCTGCACGCGCGTAGCAACCAAACGGGGACTGAGCGAACGCTGCGCTGTCGCGAATGGCGCCGTCGATCACGAATCCCGCGGCGCCTCGCCGTTCGGCAATCGCTTTCATGATCTCGCCCACCAGCGCGCGACTGACGTCGCCACCACCGTCAACCACGACGACATCTCCGGGTTCGATGAGTTCCAGGGCTTGATGAATCGCCAAATTGTCACCAACGCATGTGCGCACCGTGAGCGCTCGTCCCAGCAACTGTGCACCGGAGTGAAATGGGCGCAAGCCGACCGGACCCGGGAGCCGATCCATGTTATCGCTAATGATCGAGGTCGGCTTGCCGCGGAAGGCGACAAGAAGCGAGTGATCCCAATCAATGTCTGTCGTCGTGCTCATGTCTGGTCCTTGGAGAGATGGGCCGCATCAATGCGAGAGCCTTAAGAACGCGCCAACTCGGCCCCACAAGGCCACTGGGTTGGAGTACATCGGCCAATGACCGCTGTTCGGAATCTCGCACAGTTCGATCCCAGATTTCTGCAGGTATGGCAGGTATGAGAGCGACCTGTTTTCATCGCCGTAGACAAACAGGCGGGGCATCGAGAGTGTTGCGAATGTAGCTAACAGATCGTTGCCGTCGGAGATGTCCACCATGGATTTGAAAATGCCGCTGACGGCCTCAGGTCGTACCTTGTGACGCACACTCGCAGCAAATAGTTTGCTGCCATGAGTGGATGAAAGCCACGCCCTCTCCGCAAATGCGTCGAGGAAATCGTGCGGGCCCTCTGATAAATGTGTGACAATCTGGCGGCTGAGGAAGCAATCTTCTGGCGCGAGATTGCCTTCGATATTCACGAAACTGCGGACGCGGCCGGTCAAACTCCGGGCCAGCAGCAATGCGGTGAGCCCACCCATCGAGTGACCGACGAGATGAAATTGGTTGATCTTCTGGGCGTCCAGCAATGCTGTCGCCGATGCAACCAGGAAAGGAATCGACAGTCGCGACAGGTCACTGCAATCGCTCTCACCGCACCCGGGCGCGTCGTATGCAAAGAATGCGTGTTCATCGAGTTCCGACCCGCACGCGCAATCGGCGTAGTCTTCCTTTGTTGATCCGAACCCATGAAGGAAAACGACGGGCGTTCGACCACCGGAGCGATGCATTGTCGCGATGTTGAGAGAAACGCCCTCAACCGTTAAGCTCGTGCATGATTTGGTCAGTTCATCCGCGACCACTTAGCGAGCCTCCTCAACGACATTTTCGATAGATGAAATGGGTGCGGTTTCGCGTGTGCGGCCTGACTTCTCCGGGCCATCTGCCTTGCTCTACGGCGTTGTTCCAGGCGGCTGACGATAGCACCGAAGGATCGGTAATCTCGTAGATGGCCGTGTAAATGGGATTGGGAGCGGGGCGCGTCTCGGTCGTGCCGCCGATGGTGATGGAAAATGGCTCCCCTTTCATCCGGACGACACTCGTTACGCCCGGCACCCTCAAAAGGTGCTCGACATGTTCGTCGTAGACTTCGTTGAAGAGGCTTTCCTTCGCGGGCTCTACGTCCATTGAAGCGATCAGAACATAAGTCGAGCAGATTGGCATATTAACCCCCAACAACATGTCCGCGATATTATGTTTGTTTGCCGTGATCGCCATCGTAGCCGTAGGACTCACGCGCTGCTGCCGCCGATACGTAGCCGTCTGCAAGATCATCACGTACGGCATCGCGTGAGCGGTCGCGTGGATTGCCGAAGCCGCCGCCGCCGGGAATTTCGAGTGTGACGACCGTATCCGGCGGAAGCATACGGCTGAGCTTGGGTCGGAGTGGCTCGCCATTGGACGTCTTGAGTGCGCCGGTCGCTCCTGGATGGCCGCCAAACAACCCTGGCGCAGGATGCACGCAACGCTCGTAGAGACCCGAAAAGAGATATGGCTTGTCGGTGCGGATCTCGACTTCCATGATCTGACCGAGACCGCCTCGACTCTCGCCCGCCCCGCCCGAGTCCGTGCGCAACGCGCGCTGTCGCACGACTATCGGCGTCAATGCCTCGATGATCTCAACCGGCACTCCAGCAACGCCGCTTGGATACGACGTCGCCGAGAGCCCGTCTTGGCCCTTCAGTGCGCCCGTGCCGCCGGTTGAAAACCACGTAAAAGCGAATGGTGCACCGTTGCGTGCGTCGAAGCCGGTTATGAATGTGTTCCATAGACTGTCGGCACCGGGTGCCATGACTTTGTCAGGCAGCAGCTTCGCAAGCGCGCCCATAATCGTCGACGGCAAGAAGTGACCGACGGTGTGGCGGCCTGCTACTGGATAGGGATGCTTGGCGTTCAAGATCGAGCCGTCAGGTGCTCGCGTTTCAATCGCCTGGAAGGCACCGTGATTGTTTGGCAGCTCCGGCGCGATGGCGCATTTTACGCCGTACGTCGTGTACGCGGCCGTGTAGTTGAAGCCGACGTTGATGCCAAGATCAACGAGGGGTGACGAGCCATCGTAGTCCACCGTAATCGCATCGTTGTCGATGATCACCTCAGCCTTGATATCGATGGGTTTATCGAACCCGTCGATCGTCGTCGCGAAGGAATGCCGGCCGTTCGGTAGCGCGCGGATCGCGTCTCGCATGGCGTCGTCGGTTCGTTGAATGATGACATCCGCAACAGCCTCGATGTCGTCGAGTTTGAACTCCTCCAGGAATGCGATGAGCTGTCTCGCGCCAACCTCGTTTGCGGTAATCTGCGCATGAATGTCGCCGATCACCTCTTCCGGCGTTCTCACGTTTGCGGCGATGAGTTCGTAGACGGCGTCGACCGGCCGGCCGGCGTCATGCAATTTCATGACCGGAATGTAAAGGCCTTCCTCGAAAATAGACCGCGCGTCCGCTGAGAGTCCGCGCCCGCCGATGTCGAGCGCATGGCAACAGTTCCCAAAAAGCGCGATCGCACGGCCGCGATAGAAGACCGGCGTGGCGATGGTGATGTCATGGAGTTGAGACACCGTCAGCCAAGGATCGTTGGTGATGATGACATCGCCGAGCTTGAGTGTATCGATGGGAAACTTCTTGACGATGTGCTCCATACCGGTCGCCATCGAATTGATGTGGCCGGGCGAACCAGTTACGGCTTGAGCTACCATGCGGCCACGGCGGTCGAATACGCACGCCGAAAGGTCGCCTGCATCTCGTACGATGGATGTGAACGACGAACGCATCAACGCTGCGGCCTGCTCATTTACCGTCGCGATGAGACGGCCCCATATTATGTCGAGGGTGATCTGGTCAATAAGAACTGTGCTCACGATCCGTGCTCCACGTGGACGATGAGATTGCGACTGTCGTCGAGTCGAATGCGAGCCCGGCCGTTGATGACGACAGTCGACTCCCGTTCCTCTATAATGGCGGGGCCAGCAAGCTCATCTCCGCGGCCGAGCCGATACCGATCGTAGACGGGAACGTTGGCGAACGCGCGTGTTTCTGCAAGGTAAGTCTTTCGGTGGCCTTTGAGCGGGTCGGACGACCGCATCTCTGCAACGGGCAGGTTCAGCGTGGGCTTCGGTCCGCTCGCGACGACTCGCCACGACATAATCTCGATCGGCGTGTTCGGAACAATGTGACCGTAGATTTCCGAATAGACTCGCTCGAACGCCGCCGAAATTGGTCCGACACTGTGGGTTCCAAGTTCACCGTCTGGAATGGGAACACGGATGTCGAAGCCCTGCTTGCGATAGCGCATATCGGCAAAGCGACGAAATGAGATTAGACTTGATTGAACGGACTTCTCCAACCGCGCGCGCCCGTCACACTCCATCGTCTTGAGAAGATGATTGGCGACCGGCCAGTCCAGTTGTTCGAGCTGTCCTGGCGCGGAGCGCACGAAATCGAAGCTCAATGGCGCCGTTAGGAATCCGATCGCCGACATCACCCCTGCACCAAAGGGATAAATGACGGTTGGCAGTTTGAGGATTCGCGCAACGCCGTATGCGTGGACCGGGCCGGCGCCGCCAAATGCGAACATTGGAAAGCGAGAGATCTCTTGCCCGCGCTCAATAGCGTGGATGCGTGCAGCCGACGCCATGGCCTCGTTCGCTAACTTGTGAATGCCCCAGGCCGCAGCCATCTCGTCGAGATCGAGCGGTTCGCCGACATGTCGAAGAATTGCCGATCGGGCGGCGTTGGCGTCGAGCGTCATGGCGCCGCCGAGAAAGAAATTCGGATCGAGATAACCGAGCAGTAGATCGGCATCGGTGACAGTTGGGTGCGTTCCGCCAAGGCCGTAGCACGCCGGCCCGGGCTTTGCTCCCGCACTCTGGGGGCCAACCCGCAAACGGCGCAAGGCATCGACGCTGGCGATCGATCCTCCGCCTGTGCCGATCTCGATCATCTCGATAACCGGCACTTTGACCGGCAAGCCGCTACCCTTCTTGAATTGATATTGACGATCCACCTCGAATTCCGGCGTCACCAACGGTTCCCCGTTGACGACGAGGCAAGCTTTCGCGGTCGTTCCTCCCATGTCGAAGGACAGAAGATCGTTGAGACCGAGTGCAGCGGCATAGTGTGCGGCTGCCAGTGCTCCAGCAGCGGGGCCCGACTCGACCAGACGTATTGGGACTTCCGTAGCCTGGTCGGCGGTGATGAGACCTCCTGTCGACTGCATGATATAGAGGTTGGCCGACTCCCCGAGCGTCTCTAGAGTGCGCTGCTCGAGACGCGATAGATAGCTCTCTGCGATCCGTTTTACGTAGACATTACAGAGCGTCGTCGAGGTCCGCTCGTACTCGCGGATTTCTGGTGCGACTTCGCAAGACAGCGTGATGCTCAGATCGGGCAACTCTTCCTTCAAGATGCGGCCGACCAGCTGCTCATGCCGATCATCGAGGTATGAGTTCAACAGACAGACGGCGACGGCCTCGATCCCGAGCAGTCGGATATGCCGAGCAACATCACGGATTTGATCCTCGGATGGGGCGGTGCGAACGGTGCCGTCCGAGAGAATGCGCTCGTCGATCTCGAAACGGTATCGGCGCTTGGCGATGGGCGTTGGGCGCCGCAGCCGAAGATCGTACATGTCATAGCGATGCTCGCGCGCGATCTCGATGGCATCACGAAAGCCGGTCGTCGTGACGAGTGCTGTCAATGCCCCCTTCCGCTCGATAAGCGCGTTCGTGAAGAGGGTCGTACCATGCACAAGATGCTTGGCGCGCCTCGCATCCTGGTCTTTTGAGATAATATCGCGCACGCCCGCGATCACAGCGTCATCGGGCCGATCCGCCGTCGTCAGAACCTTGCCAAGCCGAAATTCTCCCGACGCGTCATCGACGAGGATGATGTCCGTGAAAGTTCCGCCAACGTCTGCACCTAAGCGCATCGCAAATCCCGTCTTCCTGAATGCACGGTCGGAAGCTATGACTGCGGAGGGGCCGGATTGCCATTACTTTCGCGGCACTTCAGATTTGCTTGGCACGTCGCGGGTTTTTGGGTTCTTCGGCACGGTGACGAAGATGCCCTTGTCGTCTGCTTCGGCAAACTGCACGAGAACATCCTCAAACAGCCGCGCTAAAGCATTGGCCGCGGGACCTGGTGGATGCGAGGCAGAGGAGATGACGTGCAATTCACTGTGAATCTCCGGCTCGATGATTGGCACGGCCACCAAGAGACCGCTGTCGACTTCCTGCTTGACGGCACCGTAAGGCAGGACCGCAGCCGCAATCCCGTCGCCTGCAAGCTGTTTCAAGAGCCCTACCGAGTCGACTTCCAGCAATGTTTTCACATGGCAGCCAACATTGCTGGCGGCGTCATCGATAAGTCCGCGGATTGAATTGGCAGAAGATGGTAGGAGAAGCGGTCCGCTCAAAAGGGCGTGGAGGGATATTCCACCCGTATGCTCGCGAAAGTGCTTTTTGTCGCCGATTGCAAAGAGCCGTTCGACCGCCACGCGGCGCGATGCAATGTTCGGTGTCTCTCTTATCGGTCCATTGACGAATGCGACACTGATCGCACTGGTGACAACCCAATTCTGAAGGTACGCGCTGTATCCCTCCGTCAGTCGGGCTCTGACATGAGGATACCTTTCCAGGCACTGCTTGATGAGATGGAGGCCGGCAATTGCAATGATCGACGGTGTAGCCCCGATTGTGACCTCGCCCGTTAGATGCGAACCAATGGCACTGACCTCCTGCCTCGCCACCTCTGCATCTCGGAGTAGCTGCGTTGCCCTGCCCAACAGTGTCATGCCGCTCAGCGTAAGGTGCATGCCGCGGCCATCGCGATCGAATAACCGCGTCCCCAACTCGTCTTCGAGAGATTTGATTGTACGACTGATGGCGGGAGCGGCGATCTGGAGATGAGCCGAAGCACGTGCGATGCTTTGGAGCTCGGCAACGAGGGTGAAGTAGCGCAGTTGCCAGAGCTCCACTGGTGCTTTTCCTTGCGTTAGCGCGTGCCCGACTGGTCATCGCATTGCCTTGCCGGCTACAGGGCGAACGATGTCAAGCTATCACATCCGTCTGCGGGCTGAACTGGTCAACGAGACGTTGTTCCGATCGCTCGGCGAGGCCCGGCGGCTGATCGAGGCTTGGCCTCAAGACTACAGCTACTATCGCCCGTACGCGAAGCTCGGTTGGCTGACGCCGGCCGGTTACGCAGCACACTGGCAATAGAGCGAAGATCTTGAAGGACGCTCATCGGGAGCGTTCAATGATGACCGGATTCCAGGAGCCCCTGGATAGAAGACGGGGGTCGCATCACTTGGCATTGCCTGGGAGGACAGGCACTGCCACCCAAAAGCCATCCGGAGGGAGCATTCGGAGGCTGCTTGTATAGGAGCGCGTCCTGTAGCAACTCACCAGACTCGGAAATTACCTACTCTTCTGCGGCGTTCAACGTGTTGTGCGGTGCCTCGATTTCTTGGGCCTTGGAAGGAACCAGAAGGACGGAGAAGGCGTTTCTCTAGCCCGGAAGTTCGCCT
>LNEA01000005.1 GCA_001464855.1 Rhizobiales bacterium Ga0077530 | reverse complement strand
AGATTGAGCGGCCCGGCCACTTCGAAGTTCGGACCCTTGTGGGCGATCTCCTTGACGCGATCCTTATTGATGAAGACACCGCTCTCGCGATTATCGACGACAGCATCGTCGCGCCAACTGTTCCACAGCGCCTTCACCACTCCGACGAATTCCTCGCCGACGTCGTAGCGCTCCGCGTGCGACAGCCGCCCGCCACCGCCGAAATTCCGGCTGCCGGCGTTGCTGAATGACGTCACGATGTTCCAGCCGGCGCGACCTTTGCTGATATGGTCGAGCGAGCAGAACTGGCGCGCAAGATTGAACGGCTCAGTGTGCGTGGTGGATGCCGTCGCAATCAGACCGATGCGGCTGGTCGCATGGGCGACAGCGCCGAGCGTCGTCATGGGCTCCAGCCAAATACGCGCGGAGACGTCGACATCGGGCGGCATGTTCAACACATCGGCCAGAAATATCGAATCGAAATGGGCCGCTTCGGCCTTCTTTGCGCACTCGACGTAGTGCTCGATGTCCATCAGCGATCGCTGCGACGACAGCGGCCATAGATGAAGAGATTGAGGTGAAGCTGCTTCTTCATCAAACGCTCCCATTTGTCCTTGCGTTTGCGCCACCTGCGTCCAACATCGTCAGCTACCTTTCAGGCCATGCGAGAACGAGAAGAAGTAGTCCTTCCAGGACTCGGGCTTGTTCTTGATGCGGCCGATGGAATGCAGGAATTCCGCCGCAGGTACAGTCGCACTCGGTTCGAGCCTGAGGCGCTTCGTAACGAGGCACACACCGGTGCCGTCCCAGAACAGCAGCTTGACGCGATCGGCGCGCTTCGAGCGGAACACATAGACGATGCCGGAGAATGGCTCGAGTTTCAGCTCCGCCGCAACGAGCGCCGCTAGACCATCCATGCCCTTGCGGAAGTCCACGGGCTTCGTAGCGATCAGAACGCGTGGGTTCGTCGGCAAGATCAACTGATTGCCCTCAGCGCCTTCGACACGACCGCGAGCGTCTTTGCATCTGCGGCCCCTCGAATGCGGACCGTCGCCGCACCAACGCTGATCTCGATCGTCCTGCAACCGCGGGTTGTGGGCAGGCCGCCGCTGTTTCGAGCACTACAGGCGCGAACATCGATGCTGCCGAAGTGCGCTGCGCTTCGATCAATGCCTCGGCCTCGGAACGCCACCGCTTACGCCAGCCGAACAGTTGCTGCGGATTGACGTCATGCCGCCGGGCGATCTCCGAGACGTTCACGCCGGGCTCGAGCGCCCGCGCGAGCCGTTCCAGCCCGGTGATAACCTCGACCCGGCGAGGCCGACGCACAGTAGTGTCATCGCTATGGTCAAACATATGGTCAAATCGATCGCCAACCCTCCGGCGACTCTGACCAACCTGTTCACCGCCCGCTACGTGGGAACGGAGCAGCGCTTACCGCGTTCCTGATCGGCCGCGTGAAGGAGAAGCTCGACATCACGATGCCCGAACTGGCGGCAAGGCTCGCAGCACGCCACGCCGTGGAAGCCGATCCTGCCTTATCGCGGTTCCTCTAGACACATTGTAGATAACCCATCTGCACGTGTGCAGCGCTGGTGCTGAATCAGCTACAGCTTGCGTCAGAGGAGTTTTCCGTTCCTTCCAATTGGTACCAATGCGCGATGGGAAATATCATTTCATTCAAGCAGCGGAGCGCGACACTGCGTTGTCGCGCAACAAACTCTCTAAATCTTGAGTTTCGGAGCTTGCCGACTCAATTTGAGACGCGCAATCTTCATTGTGTCCGTCCGAGAGCCTATGAATATAGAAACTGGGTACCTAATCTCGAGACAAGTCGATCGCCTGAGCAACAAGCTCATGACATTATTGAACAACTAGGAGCCGACCACAAAATTTGGTTCATAGTTGATCGTCTCCCGAGCGGCGAGCAGTTGTTTCTGTTCGTGAGCCGCGTTGTGGAGGCCATCCAGCGGATGTCGCAAGCCTCTCATCATGCACCCATCGGCGGACCCGACGGCATTCATGTCGACTTTGCTGAGGACACCCTGATGTGGGAGATCCGCGCTGACCGATATCCCATCTTGAACGTGCCTGCTTCTGCGACCGTTGACGAGATTGCGGCAAAGCTTCGTGCTTCGCCTCATCGAGGTTACAGGTCGACCTAAGATGAATCGCCGTCTAGAACGGCTTTATCCAAGCGCCGAGTGCGATACCAATCATCAGCACAGCAGCTACGCCAATCATGGCCACGATGAGGTGCGTCGGTCTTTCTTGTGCTTGTGGGGGTGGTGAGACGGCCGCTACTTCGACTTCCCTACTTAGCGCGAACTGGCTCTCAAGAACTTCCCGCAACTGCTCACTCACATATTCAGCGACTTGCTTTTCGTCCGCACCCGACAGTTTGATCCGATTTTCGATACTTTGCAACCGCACTTCAAGCGACGTCAATGAGCTGTGTTGATCAATAAGATACGAGATCTGTTCGAATTGCGGTTTGAGTGCAGCCACAGCGCTCTGGACGATGTTATCAGAGATGCGGACATCGATTTCTTCCAGTGCCATCGTGAGCTGCTCGACGCCCTTTGCCGCTCTGTCCGCAGGATCTGGTTCCAAGATCGCCTGCAGCATATTTCGACTTGCCTCGAAGTCGTCCCCCTTAAGGACCACATCAATGATGTCGCCTGTCTTTGTGGACCTATGGTCCATCACGCGGTTGCGAGCCAACTCATGAGCCTGACCGATAATAGCGTTCAGGTCAGTAGATAGCTCGAGATCTTTAGGCAATGCAGGTGTGACAGAGCGAGGCGCTTTCAGCATGAATTGCCACGCAGCAAGAAACGCAGCGTTTGCGTCAAGTCCGCGCGCCTTCATTTCCTTTACGCCATCTGGATCAATAGCGATCGCCAAAAGAACATGATGTGGTTCAATTTTTGAGTGACATAAGCCGTTGGCGAGGCTTTCAGCGCGCGCTAGAGAGCGGCGCATGTCGGTAGCGAGCTTCGGCCCCTCGGCTTGAACTCCGCTCTGCATCTCCCGCCTGGCTATGTCAGCCTCGATCAATTGCGCGACATAGGCGCGAAACCGCTGGAGTTGTTCTGCAGGGATGCGCGCGCTGTCCGGGCCTTCCAGCGGTTCATGTAGGGATTGCGCTGAATTGATCGCGGCTTCCATCATAGTACTCTCGCCCCCAAGTACTCGGCCAGCCGGCGCCAGACACTCGATCAATTTACGCCGCAGAATTTTTTGAGTATGGCGGATGAAGCATTCTTACGCAACAATCGGTGCTCGGCATTGCTCGATGGAAGGCGCAGGCCCACCCTGCGAGGGACATGGGCTCTCAGGTAGTCGAGTTTCCTAATAGGCAGTTCGCGAAGACCTGCACACCCGCGCGCTTGCGCGGCGGCGTTCGCGCATGGCATGTTTTTACCCAAGCAGGATTTAGCCGCCGTGGAAGCCTATTTTTTGGCGCTCCGTATCGACGCGCCACGTCTTCTATCTTATTGCGTGTGGGGGTAAGACCGTGGCCAAAGTTGCTTTGAAGCGCCCCACCATCTTCATCAGCTCTCCCAGCGACATGATCGAGGAGCGCGGTCTCGCCAAAGCCGTTGCTCAGGAGATGGTGAGGGATCTGCTCCTCCAGTACGACGTCTTTGATTGGAAAGAAGAATTCTTCTCAGGCGGGCGGCCGTATCAGGATCAAATTCCTGCCCTGACGGACCCCAATTGCCACGTCACGATCTGCATATTCGGCGAGCGGATTGGCGAGCGCGTCGATGGGCCGATGGCGGAGCTGACCAAATCGGGGCGGATCCCTGCCCACTTCAACAAGTGGCCGCTCACGCTCGATCCGAGCGAGTGCGACCGGATTCCGCTGACGGGCAGTGTGTGGGAGTACCTTGAGGCCTGCGAAGCGGACGCTGCCGGGACAGGCCGCCTGCTGGTATTCTTCAAGGGGGCTTCGACGATCTTCGAACGCAGCAAGGCCCGCGCTCGCCCCTTCGGTGGACGGCGCTACCTGCGCCAACAGATAGCAGGGCTCGATGAGGGCAGCGCTGATTACGAGCGCGTGCGCCAGTCCTATTTCCAACAGACCGACTGGCTGGAGCTGTTCCTCGACGAGATCACCGAGCGCCAACTCCCGGTCAACCGCTTCGAGAGTACAGCCGAGTTCAAGACCAGCCTGACGCGGCTGTTGCGCGACGCATTGCATCTCAACCGCGAGGCGGTCAGCCGTCGCCAGCTATTCAAGGGCCTCGAAAGCTTCGCGCCCCGCGATCACGACGCGTTCTTCGGTCGCGAAACCGACACACGCAATGTTAACGAGCTGCTGACGGCGGCCGAGGCTGATCCGAAGAAGGTGCCGCTGTTGGTGCTGAAAGGCAGAAGCGGCGCCGGAAAATCCTCGCTGGCCAAGGCCGGTGTCGCCGGCGGATTGGCGCTCAAGGCGCGCACGCCGGCGCGGCGCTTCGCGGCGGTCAACGCCGACATCGATAAGCTGACCGGCAAGCCGATCGCCCGCAGGATCAGCCGCGGCTGGCTGGCGCAGATTGGCCTTATATTCAGTCGCGCCAAGCCTTTCACCGAGATCGCCAGCCGGCCGCCGATCGTTCAGCTCGGGCGGCGCATCGCTCTGGCAGCGCGACTGCCGGCGCTGAAGCGGGAGCTCGAGCGCCATGAACATTTAAATTCGGTCAATTTTGTCAAGATCATCGAGGACAACCTTGCGCAGGCCGCACGGAAGACCAAACAGCGCATCGTGCCGGTCATCGTTCTCGACCAGTTCGAGGACGTCTTGCGCGATGAGCGGCGCCGTGAGTTCAAGGAGAACTGGCTTCCGGTCGCCGAGGCGGTGGTTGCGCTGGCCCGCAAGAAGCTTGCTTGGGTGATCATTCCGCTGCCGGCTGAGCACGCTCCGAATGATCGTCGGAGCTGGCCGCTCAGGCTGGAGGAGCTCAAGCCTTTTGCCGATCTGCGATCGAGCGGCCTCAGTCCCGTCGAGTACGAGCTCGACTTTCCGCAGACCATCAACGAGCGCTTGGCGATTATCAAAGGGCCGTTCCAGGCGATCCAGCGACCGCTCGACGATGAGTTGGTCAAACGCATTCTGGATGAAGCGCGTGAGTTCGGCGCGAATAGTGAGCTCGCCGTATTGCCGCTGATCTCGGCGCTACAACGGTGGATCGTCGATCATTGTGATGCGCACGGAGTCGGGACGCGAGCGCTGCGGACCAGCGCGGCTGCTGGAAATGCCGAACCGCCCGCGGCGGACGATCGGACCATCAGCGCGCTCGATGATGATCGGGATGCAGCCCTGATCAAGGCCGAGGACCTCGGCGCCCATCTGACGTTGTCGCGCGTGATCGATCAGCTCGGTAATGCAGCGCTCGTCGCCTTCGAACGGGGTGAGGATACGGCCACAGTTGGGGGAGAGCAGGCGCCGATCTCTGCCAATACCGAGGCTGTTCTTTCGCGGCTCCTGAAGGAACTCGTGACGATAATGCTGCCGCGGGAGCCGCACGAGGAACTGAGCGCGCGCGATATCAAGGTCGAATGGGCCGGCATCACGGATTTCAGCGCGGGTTCGCGGTTGTCCGAAGATGGCGTGCGCCTGGCGTTGCTCCTCAAGGATACGCGCATCCTGGCGCAAGTCCGCACCGACAGTGTCCGCCTTATGCATCCTAATGTGTTGTGGCATTGGCAGCCGGCAACGCGGTGGCTGAAAAGGCGCGAGCGGCAGCTTCGGCTGATGCCGAAGGTCGAGGCGCTGGAGCTGGGACGGCAGGTCACGCTCTCTCCCGATACTGTTGCGGAAATCGAGATCGTGCTCGGCGGCTTCTCGGGCGAAGACAGCGAGCTGCACGATCGTCTAGTCGGTGCGCTTGCCCGCCATTTTGCCGGTATCACGGACCCACTGCTCTCGAACGCCCGCCTGCATGCGGCCATCGACATCGGCAATGCGGCGTTGGTCACGGCCTATCTGCAGGTCGCCAAAGCGGGTGGTGCGCAACGCTTCGACCCGAATGCTGTCGGTATCGGCGGTGCGACGCCGATTGTCCGCCTCGCAGACGCGGGCATGATCGAACACGTCATTCCGATGTTGGACCTTGGCGCCGACCCCGCCCACCAAGCCGATCGCGAATGGACGATCGTGCACGCACTTACGAGCCGCGGCGAGCACGTGGCTCTGCAGGCGGTGCTGGGGCGCATCCCTGACCGGCAACGTAACATCTTACTGGAGGCGCCGGCGCGCCGCCGCAACGGGTCGCGGCCCCTGCACCTGGCGGCCCTCGGACAATCGGCGGACACGGCTCGGGTGCTGCTGCGCGTGGGCGCGAACCGGCTCTCGCAGACGCTGGGCGGGAGCATGCCTCTCCATTTATCGATCAGCAGCCGCAATGCCGATGTCACGAAGTTGCTGCTTACCGAGTCACAGCATGTGCAGCTCGCCCATGTGAACGCCGCCGGGCAGACTCCACTGATGATCGCGGCGGAGACTGGCGATGCACGGGCCGTCACGATGTTTCTCAATCAGGACGGCGACCCGCTGCGCAAGGATGCAAGCGGACAGACGGCCATGCATGCGGCCGCCGCCCGTGGCTACAGCGACGTCATCGTGCCGTTCATGAAGCGCCTCGAGCAACAGTCACTGGCACAACCGGTCGATGGCAAGGGGATGACGCCGCTGCATCTTGCCGCCGAGCGCGGCCATGCCGCGGCCGTCGAGACGTTGATTCGCTGCGGCGCGCCATGCGATCCGTCTGATGCCGAGGGCGTGACGCCACTGATACTCGCGTGCCGCGCCGGCCATGCGGATATTGCCGCGCTTCTAATGAGTGCCAAGCCGGATGGCGCGGATCCGATGATGCGGTCGATCATCCGCCCGGGCTCTCTGGAGTCGGCGTATACACCGTTGCGCGAGGCCGTGCGCCGCGGTCACCATGCTCTCGTCGAGCGGATCCTCGCTCACATCCCGCCCAAGCGGCACAAGCAAGCGCTCGATGCGGCAGACGCGCTGAAGCTGACGCCGCTGCATCATGCCGTACACTTCGGCTATCTCGAGGCCATCGAGGCACTGCTGGCCGCAGGGGCGACGCCCGATGCGGCGAACAACGCGCGGTTCACGCCGCTGCATATCGCGGCGATGGTCGGCGACGCCGACGCGGCGGCGATGCTGATCCATCGCGTGCCGGCGAACCAGCAGACCGATCAGGGCCGCACGCCTCTGCACTGGGCAGCACGCAACGGGCATGCGAGTGTTATCGAGGTGCTGGCCGAACAGGATGGCATCTCGGGGGAAGTCGTCAACATGTTCGGCCAGACGCCACTGCATCTCGCCGCCTACTACGGCCATGCCGACGCCGTGCGAGCACTGCTCGACAGCGGCCTGTCGACTTCGTCGATCGATTGGCGAGACGGCGCTAAACATTTCGGTCTGGTGGAGGACACGCAGGGGGAGGAAGTTGATCGCCGGCCAGGCGACGCGCTGTCGCCTATTCGGCACGTAGAGGGCGACGCCAATCTTGAGGACAACCCCCCGTTCGACGCGGCCGACCAGCTCCCGGCTGCAGAGGTCTGGATCAGTCACAAGCTAACCACTCGCGGCCGAACGGCCCTCTATTCAGCCACCCGGTCCGGTTCTATCGAATGCGTCGCCCTTCTGTTGGATCGGGGCGCGAACGGCAGTGTAGGCGACGTGGACGGTTTGACGCCTATTCACATCGCCGCCACCCAGGCCGACGTTGGAATGCTGCGCGTGTTCCTCAACGGGCTTTCTGGCGCGCAACAGATCGATCTGCGGGATACCCGAGGGCGAACGCCGTTGCACTATGCCGCGAGCGTAGGCTCTGGCGAGACTGTCGCGCTTTTGCTCGATCGCGGTGCCGACCCGCGAGCTGCGTCGCTCGACACATATGAGCCGCTGCATCGCGCCTGCCAGAAGGACAATCTGTCGGCGGCCGTTGCTTTGCTCGCCCGCCTGCCGCCCAGCGCGCTCCTGGACAAAGTGGACTGGGGCGAGACATCGTTGCACGTGGCGGCGCGGAGCGGTTCCGTCGAAGTCATTCGCGCGCTCGTCTCCAAGTTACCGCAATTGGTATTTGAGACCGACAAAAAGCGGGCGACCGCGCTGCATATTGCCGCCCTTTGCGGTCGGGCCAGCGTGAACTGGGAGCAGGCCGCAGCTGGCGTCGACATATCGGCCGAGATCAAGCGGCGAAGCGCGGCAGCCGGGGACGGCGCCTTCAAGAAGCACCTCGCGCGTGTCGAGGCCCTACTCGATCTCGGTATCGATGCCAATGTCGCGGATGCGTCCCAGGCAACGCCAATGCACGGTGCCGCCTTTTACAACCACGCCGACGTCGTCGCCTTGCTAATCGAACGCGGCGGTGATCCGACCATCGAGCACTATCGTCACCTGTCACCGCCACACGTCGCTGCGCTCGCCGGCAGCACGGACGCCTTGGCCGAAGTGTTGCAGCGTGTTCCGGTCGACAGGCTGCGCCGTATCCGCAACGCCAGTCTGCTGCACACTGCAGCAGCCTTTGGCAACGCCGCAGCCGTGAAATTTCTTCTTAAGTGGCGCGGGCCGGCCGGAGAGCGCTTCGATCCTAACGAACAGACGGCCGATCAGAGGACACCGCTGCATTTGGCCGCATTCAATCAGGGGGCCGAGGCCGGCGCGTGTATTGAGCTGTTGCTCAAGGCGAAGGCCGATCCGACGATTGTGGACAATGCGGGCGATCTGCCCGTGCATTGTGCGGCGATGCGTGGCTCTCCTGGAGCATTCGCGCTGCTGATGCGGCGCGCGCCTCAATCGGGGGCAGCGCTCAATCAGAACGGCAAGTCGCCATTGCATCTCGCCATCGAAGGCCGCTTTGCACTCGAAGTGTACCGGAGCGTTGACGGCCGCGAGCGGCAGCGTCTTGTCAGTCGCTCGGATCCCGCGATCATCGAGGCGATCGAGAAGCTGCCGGTTCCTTTCAAGGTGCTCGATGCGAGCGGCGAGGCACCGATCCACGTGGCGGTCCGCCGCGTCGCCGATGGCGGGCACCAGCACGATGCCAGCGAGAGGCAACTGCGCAAGCGCGTGCTAGCAATGCTGGCGGCTAGGCCCGGCGCCGCGAGTGCCAGGTCCGCGAAGGGATGCACTGCGCTCCATCTGGCGGCCGAACTCGGCAGTGAGGATGCCGTTGCTGTGCTGTTACGCGGAGGGTCAGCGCATACTCTGCTCTCCATGGATAAGCAGGGGTTCACTGCGCAGCAGATTGCCCTGAAGGGCGGCTTCGAGACAGTCGCTCGGATGTTGGCACCACCTGAGCCAATAACGCAGAGTGCCGAACCAAAGGCAGGCATGCAGACATAGGGGGCGCCACGAACCAACCCGTGTTCTGACTAAGCAGCAATGTCTTTTAACACGAGGGGTGCGACCGAGCATTGGAAAGTCAAGAACGGGCATTGCAATCGTTGAATTGAGCCTTGCCTACGAATCCGAGATTCTGCCATCGTGTGGTGGTTGAACCAATCCGGCGCCATCGATGAATGGATGTCGACGCGGGCTGAAGCGGAACGCCTGCGTGGCGTCCTGTTCGCCGATCTGCTGGCCGCACCCGCACCCTCGGACGCCCAATCCGGCCAGCTCTGGTCCGAGAAGCTTACTCTGCTCAATTTCGCACATATCGACTATCAACGCCGCTATTTCGCCAGCGCCGAACGGCGTCACATGGAGAGAACGCGGGGTTTATCGCTGTCTCGGTGGTTGGTTTTCGGCGCGATAGCATTGGCCATTATTGTTGGCGCAGTGACTTTCTTTGATCTGTGGCCGGTGGAGGTTATGAAACGGGCACCTTGGTTGAGAATGATCGAAGAACCGATCCGCTGGCAGCTCGGCCTCAATACCCTAGCCTCGAGTCTGCTCGCGTACGCCAGCGCTCGGACAATGATGAACCAGGATGAGCGCAACGCCGCGCTTTACCGCCATTCGGGCCGGCGGCTTGATCAGTTGAAGGCGGCCGAAGGCGCGGAAGTTGAGGGCGCTGCGCGTCGCGATGATGGTGACCGGGTTGTGAAATATGCGCATGCCGCGCAAGCCATCCTCGACGCCGATCATCAAGCGTGGCGGCTGCATCGTCCACTTGCAGATCCGACGAATGCCCCCCCGCCGAGCGTGAAGATATGACGTCGAGGTGTCGTTGCCCGAGCTACCATCTCGAGCGTAGATGTCTCTAGGAAGCCTGCACAAACGTTTCCACCAGCATTCGATACGTGGCTCTTTCGAGTGGTTTGGCCCGACGGGCCATGCGAACCAGATCAGGCGTGCCTTTGCCGCCGCGCGGGCGCAGCAATAGCACCGGTTTGCGGTCCCGCACCGCGTCGATCCAGATTACCGGGATGCCCCATCCTATGGCGTTCTGGAGAATCTCAGGCGTCCCGCCCCGCCCTTCAGCCGGCTTTCCATCCCAGATTGTCAGGATCAGGTCGCTCCGGGCCACCGTTATGTCGCCGGCGGCGACATAGCCGGCTTCCGCATGCTGCGGGCGGCCATCTAGCTGCAGTCGTTCGCTGGCCTGCTTCAACAGAGTCCGAAACGCCGCGACCCGAGCCTTGTCATCGAATGTCGCCTCGTAGTCCCTTCGCGAAAACGGCAAGAGTGCCGTTACGCGCTGCCCCAGAGCCAGAGCCTCCCGGGCGACGATCTGATCGGCCCCTTCGGCCAGCGGGGAGTTTATGTCCAGCCATGGACTGCCCGGCCAGCCGGCACCCGACATCGCACCGGCCAGCCCCGATAGGACGCGCGATACCCGTCGGGCGAGCAGGCGCTCGGAAACGACGAGCCTGTGCGGACGATGACCAGTGACGCCGATACGAAGCATAAGAAACAGTCTACGCGTTCGGTCCTTCCACTTCACAAAAAATCACGGACATCGACCTGGCTCGCGGCCTCTTTCTTGGCAAGTTGGTAAAGCGTTTCCAGCTGGCCCGGGTTGTCGAGGCTACGCAGTCGATCCAGTTTCCAAGCAGACGGAGGCTTGCCCGCAGGCATCAACGGGGCGAGTGTCACGGCCTCCAGGCTTAGATCGTAGCGTTGGAATTGGATGAGTGGTGCGCATGGACCGGAACCAATGCCCAGCACATCAGCTGCCATGTCACCGATCTCGCTGTTGATGTGCCAGGGCCGCCTTGGAGCGGACATCCACTGAAGGATCGTGAGGGAGAGCGTCTGGGGCATCGGTGATCATGGTGCGAAGCGCGACGACACCGAACCAGGCCGCAATTTTTCGTTGCACGAAGCCGTAGTGAATGAGATCGCGCCAGATCCCTGTGCCAACGGAAATAAGCTGGAGCTTGTCGGGGGCGAGTGGCCATTCCAAGCCATGCCCCTTTAGTCGGGCGAGCATCAAGAGCGCGAGAGCCGGGTTGTTGAACGGCGAAACTCCACCATCAATGAATGTGCCGTAGGGACGATCCGTTTCAATCGGCAACCGTTTCGGCTCGAAGACTGTGGGTGCCGCGGTCGAAGCACGAATCAACTCGGCGAGCTTGAGATCCTTGTTGCGCTGGCCGGGCAAATGTCCGTCCCACCACGCTCGCATTTCCTCTGTAGCCCATCAAGTCTAGGGAAAGGTCCGTTTACAGGCGCTACGCATAAATTTCCATTCGTCAACGGCGCTGCCCGCTTCTGCCCGACGTAACAAACCATCTCCCTTCGGGGAATCCCCCAATGGCGAATTACTATACGAAGTACGGCTCCGGTATATAGGGACGTGCGATAGCGGCGCGGTGGTTAGACAGCGCCTCGCAAGCGCTATTTTCGCCTGCCAGCGTCAATCATGAATTGAGCTTTCACGCATTTCTTCCTCACGATATAGATCGGCATCGAAAAAAGTAATGGATGCACGCAGCAGCTTCGATCGTGAAGCCCTTGTCGTGAAACACCCTCAGAGCATCTTCGTCGGTTATATCAGATGGTCGGCGCCACAGCGGCATTGCGGTGTTCTCAACCACCCATCCTTTCTCCTTTGTGCGCTTTCGCGCCGTAGTCAGCTTTCGTCTGAGATCAGCCCTATTGAGGCTAGTGACACCGAGAAAGAACATCTGTGGCTTGCCCGCCCGCGTCATCTCTCGACAAAACGCGACGGGCTCCAAAAAATCGAGATCGTGCTCAAGGAGTCCTACTTCCTCGTCCAGTTCTTTAAGCATCGTATCTAAATAGAATTTAGAGTCGCGGTCAGGTCTGTCCGGCTCGATCTCTGCGACCCCTGATGCCGTGCAATGCCATTCGCCGCCACAGTTGAATACCGCAACGTCTTTGGCGCGAGACACAAGGTAAGGCGTTAGGTCTTCGCCGTCCCGTACCAAGATGAGGGCTGCGACGCCCAACGTATTTGCCATTCGATTGTCGTCTAGTGGAGGTAGATGCGTCCCGTACTGCTGGCGGAGCAGATCGCGCAGCGTGATGACCGATCCGTTTGACGTCGTGTAGCGATAATCTAGAGCAAGGTTCGACCTCCGCTGAGCGAAGTAGCGTGCGCGCTGGGCAGTCAACCAAAGCGTCCGATCACTTGCCACTGCATTCTCTATGCGAACCGCAGGGCCATTGAAGGTCCTGGGCTTTTCATGCAGTGCCACCTCAAGCGCTTGATCCCTGACTGCGTCGCCGTCTCCAATTCCCCACGATCCCAAATCGAACTCACCTCTAAGTATCTTGACTTTGATATCCGGCTGGCTACCGGCAACAAGTTCCCGGCACCAATTCTTGACTTCTACGTATGGCAAGTACGGGGCGATTGGCGTTTCGCTGCGGTAATCCAATATGTCCTGATAGGGATCCTGGCGCAAAAATGGGTCAGGGACCAATTTTCGAGTGAGCGTCGGTGGTATCGACGCGCTGGTCAGAATGGCGCGCGCAACGTCGCCCAGTCGGTTCGTGCGGCGCCTTGGCTGAAGCTTTCGCCAAGCGTCATGCTTTGGTCCGCGTTGGCCAGCAACTATGCGACTGACATTGCGCATCAGTCGGTCGATGTCGTCATCGAAAGTTCCATGCGTTAATTGATCATGACGAACTTTGTCGCCCTGAAAGCTGACTAGACCTTGAAGTGAAATTGGCAAGTCTGAGGCAGATGGGATAGGCGCTCCGTCGACCGTCAGTGGAATTACAGCTGCCCCATTCTGCAGCGCTACGGCAATTTCACGCCTGACCACGTCATCTTGCAAATCGAGGCGACGCCGACCGTCTGGCAATCGCGCATCGAGCCACTTCGGCCCAATCACAGCGATGACCACCGCAGCTTCAGCTAGTCCGGCATCGATCGCAGGACTCCACGCATGAGCAATGCGAAGATCACTAGTGTCAAAGAAAACGTTTTGCTCACCGAAATGATGCTTTAATCTGTCTGCGATACGTCCAGAGACTGCACTAGCATCGTCTTTCCGATAGCTCACAAAAATCCGATCGCGCATGGAATAATCCTAGATTTGGTGTCATACAGCCAAGTAAAATCCACTCAATTAAACCACCAGCTAAATTTCGACGAGAGTCAGCTAGCATGCGTGTGAAATTCTTTCAATCTGTGCGCTGGGTGGCTCGCTCCGACGTTCAATTTTATTGCGGAAATGCCGCCAACTTGGTCGAAATAATCCGCTCTCCCTCGATGACTGGAAGCGGACTGGGCTTCGCCGAAGTTCCGCGTCGGGCCAAGAGCTCCATAAGCTGGACACCCGATCAGACGTAGCGTGCTCTTCGGGGCACGCGGAATCAACGAGTGGATCATACTTTTGCTGCATCTCAACTTGTTCCGTGCCAAACTCTGCGCCGAATAACAGCCTCCACTCGACATCGACCGCCTGATGTACGCCGCCTTGCCGGGGCCACTGAACCGCTGCTGACGGCCAGTCATGCTCGTGCGATCTCTCGGGCGAGGCGCGCTAACTCCTCGTCGACCTGCCACTCGGGCATTTTCGAAAGCGGCGTTTGGGGGTCGTTGAAGGCCTGAAAACGGTTGACCTCGTCGTAGAGGTCGAACGGGCAGGGTCGGACAATAATCGGCAAGAGCGACATATCGCGGTGCTCGTAGCGGGCAAGAAGGATCGGTAGCTCACGGGACATGATGAAATCGGAGCTGAAGAAGTTGTTGGAGAAGAGGAGGATCGCGGCGCTCGCCTCCTCGATCGCGCGAAAGATGCCGTTCTGCCATTCCTCGCCGGTGCGCAAATGGTGGTCTATGAAGAGATCGATGCGGTTCTGGCGGGTGAGGATCGAAAGCGCGCGCTCAAGACTTCTTGCCCACGCGGCGTCCTCGTGGGCGTAGCTGACGAAAATCGCAGGCCGGTTTGCGGCGGGGCTCGCGGGGACCACATGGCGGATCGCGACGCTCACCGGCGGAGCCTCATTTGCCACTTCGCGCGTGATGGCGGGCTGCCCCGCGCCGAGAGAAACGCCACGCCTCAGCTCTTTGGAGAGAACGGGCCGGGACTGTACATCGGAAGTAAGGGCTGCGAAGTCGTCGTCTTGGAAGCCACTTGATACGCGAACGGTTATCGCATTTTCGATGTAAGTGATCTTATCCTTGGCGCGAACATCAACAAGGCCGTTGGTGTCGATATCAATCGTGATCTCTATCAACGGCAGTTCCGCAGGCTGGCTTGGAATTCCAGATAACACGAAGCGGCCAAGAGTATGATTGTCCTTTGCCATCGCTTGCTCGCCCTGGACCACCCGTATCAGCACCACACCCTCGCTATCCGGATAAGGAGAGCGTCCTTTCTTATCACGACAAGCACGAGCGGTTTCTCGCTTTTCCCGTTCTTCTTCTGTCAGTTCCAAAAGACTAATTTCTGGAAAGACACCGGTTGCGGTGAATATTTGGGATTTCTTCGTTGGAATTGTCGTGTTGCGATCGATCAAGCGCGTCACGACGCCACCGAGCGTTTCAATGCCCAAGGAAAAGGAGCACGCATCGAGGAGCAAAACACCCTTGACTTCGCCTTTAAGAACGCCGCCCTGAACTGCCGCGCCCAGGGCGACGGCATCCTCGCGACGCAGACCGCCGTACAGCTTCGGCCCAAAGAGTCCCTCAAGGGCGACTTTAATACACGGCATCCGCGTGCTGCCACCGACAAGGACAACGTGATCGATTTCATTGGGTTTCAGGTCTGCGTCTTTTAAAGCGTGCTTGCAGACATCGATCGTTCGCTGGGTGAGGTCGTTGATCAGCGCCTCCATTTCCTCTCTTCGAAGGGCCTTTTGCAGATGAAGCGGCAGGCGACCGTCGAAATGGATGAAGGGAAGATCAATCAAAGTTCGATTGCTCGCGGAAAGCTCGATTTTAGCCAACTCTGCGGCGTGCTTGAGCCGTTGCCGGGCGATCTCGCTTTGCGAGATATCTATATGGTGGGTCGATTTGAAGTCTTCGGCGAGAAACTGCGCAATTCGAAAATCGATGTCCTCGCCGCCGAGATGCATGTCACCAGATGTTGCCTTGACCACATAAGTGCCGTCGCAGAGCTCGAGGATGGACACGTCGAACGTGCCGCCACCCAGATCATAAACCGCTATTGTTTCTGTTCGGCTTTCATTTGGCTTACACCACGGAAATCCATAAGCTAACGCGGCGGCCGTCGGCTCATTGATCATGCGGAGAACCTCAAGCCCGGCGATGCGGCCGGCATCTTTCGTCGCCTGGCGCTGCGCGAGGTTGAAATAGGCCGGCACCGTGATGACCGCCTGCCTCACCGGCTCGCCGAAATATAGCTCGGCCGTCTGCTTCATCTTCTGCAATACAAAGGCGGAGAGCTGGATCGGCGAATAGTCCTCGCCGTTTAACCGAACCCACGCATCACCATTCTTTCCCTCGATGATCTCGTAGGGGACGAAGCGGGAAATTTGCCGAACGATCGGATCGGAGAACTTGCGGCCAATGAACCGTTTGGCTGCGAAGGCAACATTCTTTGGGTCGTGCATCGCGTAGCGGCGGGCCTCCTCGCCGACGAGCCGATCGCCCTCCGGGGTAATGGCGATGTAAGACGGCGTCGTGCCCTCTCCCTCGCTGTTCTCAAGAATGACCGGCGCCCCCCCTTGCATGAAGGCGACACGCGAACTCGTCGTCCCGAGATCGATCCCGACAACCGGCGTCATTTTTAGGCTCCCCTCGATCCCAACACAGGTAGTCTCTTTGTACAACGTTTGCCGCTTCAAGCACGACGCCTCATCAGAGAGAGCGGTCCCCCGGTGGGCGGTAAGGCAGGTGCAGGTGATGACTTGCGAGGTTGTCCAGAAACGTGTGGCGTGCACTTGTGGCCGTCGCGGCGGATGAGAACGGAAGCGGTTTCCGGTGTAAAGCTGCTGTTCGCTAATACGCAACGTCGACACGTGACTTGTTGCGGTGCATAGGAATTTGGCCGCACCGACGGCTCGTCCGCAATACCAGTGTTGCGCGCCGGCCGAGGATGACGTTGGTATCGCGTCACGAGGCTGCCGCTCAATGCGAGCGCGCTGCCATCAATGCCCTGACGAGAGTCCTGGGTTAGATGACCTGAGCCCCTCGATCTCCTCCAGATTTGGGTAGAGTCCGTAACCTCCTTAGCTTGACCCCGTTTCTGGACCACCCAGAGCCAGAATTTTCCCTCGTTCGCGCTCATGGCGGGCTCATGGCCGATGAGCGTTTGACCAGCGCTGCCGGCGTCGCGTAGCCGATCGCGCTGTGCGGACGGACGTCGTTATAGTCTCTGCGCCAACGCTCGCATTTTCGCCGCGCGTCAGCAAGGCTCAGGAACCAGTGCGCCGACAGGCACTCGGCTCGAAACTTGCCGTTCAGGCTCTCGATGAAGGCGTTGTCCGTCGGTTTTCCTGGCCGCGAGAAGTCGAGTTCGACACCGCGGGCATAGGCCCACATATCGAGATCCTTCGAGACGAACTCGGGCCCTTGATCGACGCGGATCGACTTCGGATAGCCGACGTTGCGGCAAACAATCTCGAGCGCCGCCACGACGTCCGCACCGGTGAAACGCTCGCGCACCTCGATTGCCGGTACGTAGCGCGTGAAAGCATCGATCACCGTGAGGATCCGGATCTTGCGGCCGTCGTAGAGCTGGTCGTGCACGAAATCCATCGCCCAAACGTCGTTGGCACCAGCAGGTGCCGAGCGCCCCTCTCGCAGCTTAGCTTTGACCTTCCGCTTCGGCGACTTGTTGCGCAATTGCAGGCCCATCTCACGATAGAGGCGGTTCACGCGCTTGGCGTTCACCAGCCAGCCCTCGCGACGGAGCAGCACGTGAATGCGCCGGTAGCCATAGCGCACGCGCGTCTCCGCGATCTCCTTGATGCGTTGCCTGAGGCTGGCCTGCGACGGACGGCGGGACTTGTAGTGGTAGCTCGATGGATCGACGCGGAGGTTGCGACAGGCTCGGCGAATGCTCACCTGCCAGATCGCCCGAACGTCATCGACAAGCTCCCGCTGAGGAAGGATAGGGCTCAGGTCACTTGGAACCGCGCTTAGCACAGCCGGCAGAGTCTGCAGATTGCTGCATTTGCGACGAGATGGGCATCATCTTCCGGTTTTTCGACCAGCCGACGACGCGGGCCTTCCGGAGCTCCTTAGATCTAGTTGCTTCGTCAACGTCGCTATTCGCATGCAGCAGAAAACTTGGCAACCGGCGCATGGCAATGGGCGGAAATCATTGTGCTATTCCTTGTTAGCGCCTCGGCGAATCGTTGACTTGATGAGTGCGCCATTGCGACTGTAGCCACCTTATCAAAGGCTGGTGGACATTTTCCCGAGAGCCCCACGCCTTGCTTATTGTAATTCTGCCATTTCAATCAATGCAAGCGAAGGTGATGACTATGCAAACAATGGCACCAGGACTTCAGCCAAATCCTTGGACTGTCGCCGCAGCCGGGCACACTAAAAACAGCCCCTACGACCAGCGGAGTGTTATCGCCGAGCATGTGAACTCGCTGCCACCCGATGCGCCGCTGCGCGCGCTGCACGCAAGTCAAGCCTTCGACGGTCTTATCAAAAGCTACGAGGCCGCTGATGCGAGTGCGTTGAAGGCGCAGGGGCGGTACAAATTTTGGGGCTGGATTGCCCTGATGCTCACCACCGCGGCAACTTTGGTTTCGGCCACCATGCTCATCCCAGTTAGCGATTGGCTGCCAAGCGCGGCAAAAACTTGGGTCGGCCGCTTTCAGCTGGCTGCTGTCGTGGTGACGTTCGCGATTGTGTGGGCACTCAAGAAGCACGGCGCCATCGATAAATGGATCACGTCGCGCGCGGAAGCCGAGCGCTTGAGAGGGGCGATCTTCTACGATCTCGTCGCGGCGCCAGTGCCGGAAGGCCTCGATGCAAATCGCCTCCTCTCCGAGAAGCTCGAGCTGCTTCAGGCGGCGCACGTCGAGTATCAGCGAAGTTTTTACAAATCAGGCGTGACCCGACATTCGAATCAATCCTGGCACCAGAATCTTCCAGGTCGCACTGCCAGACTGCTAGCTGCTTTTGCGATCGCGCTGAGCATCGTTTCCTCTTTCGGCTGGTGGCCACGCTTCTTTTCCAGCGTCTTGGAGTGGCTCCTGGTCATCAGCCAGACAAATCGCTGGGAAATGGGTTTCAACACGTTCGCATCGGGACTGCTCACCTATGTCAGCGCGTACTCGCTCATGAATCAGGATGAGCGCAACGCCGCCCTGTACCGCCATTCTCTCGAACGACTTGGTGCGCTCGTGGAGCAGGATCTTCCTACGGTGCAGGCCGCCGCTTCGGACGGCAACGCCGATCGTGTGCTCAAATATGCGGGAGACGTTCGCCAGATCCTCGAAGCCGACCATACGGCATGGCAGTTCAATCGCCCTCCGGCCGATCCGACGGTCGGGCTTCCGGAGAATGTGAAGTTATAGTCGCCCGGCCAGGGCTGCGATATTAGCGCCGGTAAGAGCTTCCGCACGCTTGGCCAGCGTGGCGAGTGGCACATCACGGCCGGTATTCGAGCCGCGAAGCAGAAGCGGCGACCGGTGCCGAGCGGCGTCGATCCAAATGACCGGCCGCCCGATCGAGATCGCGTAGGCGATGATCTCCGGCGTACCACCGCGCCCCGCTGCGGGCTTGCCATCCCACACCGCGATCAGGATTTGCGAACGATCGGCGATAGTCTGGCCAACGGCTTCGTAAGCGGCAGTGCTTTCATCGAGTGTTCCCGGAAGCTCGGTGATACTCGCGGACCGGCTGAGAAGGTTCCGGTAGACTGCAAGCTGGTGAGTATCGCTGAAAGTCGTTTCATAGTCCTTGCCCGGCATGGGCAGGAGGGCATCGACCTCGAATCCGAGCGAAAGCGCAGCCTCCGCGAACAGGCGATCGGAACCCTCGGCCATGGGAGAGATGGCGACGAGCTTTGCAATTTGGCGAGGTCCGGAGCGAATGCCGCGCTTGATCGCGGTCAGCGCCACGCGCAGTCGTTCGGCTACCCGCCCGGCGCCGACAAGAAGCCGGTTCGGGCGGTGCCCGGTTATTCCGACAGCGATGCTCGATCCTGCGCTCACTCTGCTGCCTTTGCGACTGGTTGCCAGACGTCGTCGAAGGCTGCCGGAAAGTCGTCCGGCATGACCTGCGTCTTCGCTGCGGCACTCGCCAGCATATAGAGCCGTTCCATATTCGTCGGCTCGAGCATATTACGCAGCATCGCCGCTTCGGTCTCCTCGATGTCCGCGCAGCGGTCCAGGTTTAGATCATCCCGATCGAGGCGCATGTCATAGCGCTGGAAACGCAGCAGCGGGCCGATTAGTTCGCCGCCGATGTTCAGGCCGTCCTGCGCCAGGGAGCGGACTTCCCGATCCAGCACCCATGGTCGGCTCGTCTCCCCGACCCACTGCAAGAGCAGCAGCCCGAGATCGGTGCCGTCGGAGATCATGCCTTGCAGCGTTAACATTGCGTCCCAAGCTGCGCTGCCGCTCGTTCGCGCCGTCGAGGCGTGCAGTCCTGTGCCGACGGAGACTAGTAGCAGGTTATTGGCACCCAGGTCCCAAGCCTTGCCACCGCCGTCCGCCGTCAGCTCTCCGCCTCCGAGGTTGTAGCCCCTGATCCCAGCCATCATGAACATCTTCAGGGCCGGGCTGTTGTGCGGCGAGACAGCGCCGTCGATGAACTTTCCCGCGCCCGTGCCGTCGTCGACGCCGTCGTAGATCGCTACGCTCTTCGCCGAGAAGTAGCGCGGCGCGGCCGTTGACGAACGTATCAGTTCCCAAAGCTTGAACTCGCTGTTCCCGCGCCGTGTGCGGTTCGTGCCGCGAATGGCTCGAGGCGTCCAGTAGCGTGCCGCCGGATTGTTTGAAATCGGCCAGACACTTCCTGTGTCCATGCGCTTCGAGACGATCACTAGACCCGTCTGGAGCTTGTCGCTGTCCAGCGTCTCGTCGCCGACAACGCGCTTCACGGCCGCCGTCAGCGGCCCCGCATTGAACATGTGCCGGATGAGGCCCCACGAGGTTGGTTTGAAAATATCCCGCGCCGAACTCTCAAAGTGTCTGCGAATCTCGGAGACACGAGCCCCGAGCGCTAAGCCAGTGGCGAGGATCGAACCAACGCTCGTGCCGCCGATCAGGTCGAAATAGTCGGCGAGCACGAAGTCATCGCTACGTCCGAGGCGCTGTTGGAGAACGGCTTCGATCTGCTCGAGAAAGGCGATCGATACGATACCCCGCGTACCGCCGCCATCGAGGGCGAGCATGCGCTTAGGACCGGGACGATGAAGGCGATGGGCGATTCTGCTTGTCATGCTTGGAATCTCCTTTGATGACATCTGGTGTCGGAAACTTTATTAGTTTCAGAATGCTGCTGGCTTACAATGGGATGTCCTGAGAATTGTGGAGGGCAAGACAAGCTTTCCTTTGGCTCATCTGGTCGGGAGGACCCGTAGGCAAGCGGCTATCGATCGGGTGCCCCTCTCCGCCGCGCCACGCACTTACCTGGGCAGATCCAGTAGTTTAGTTTAGCGCAGTCTCAGAGGACTTGACCGTCGAGATGCCTCCTGATCTTTTAACAGTCAGGGTCAACCACATTCTCGACCCTTGCGAATTTCAACGACCCAATGGTCCAAAGACACGCGTCCGTCAAGAAACCGAGATCGGTCGAGCCATTTAATGCCCGCACACAAGCGCGGCGTGGCGTCCGCATTGACTCCGCGCGAAGCGCTTCTCAATCGAGAGCCGACATGACGCAGATGTCCCGCAAGCCGTCTGCGTTTTGGTCGGGAGCCCAGCATGGCGGCTGCGATGTGCACCGCAGCAAGCAATTCGCAATCTTTGCGTGAGCAGCCTGCGCCGCCCAACTAGATGCTGAGCTGGTTGATCTCGGAGATGAAATCATGCTTGCTTTGTTTACCGATCCAAGAAGCGGCCGTGCCTAGTGATCACCAACTAGTCGAGGTGCAAATTATGATTCCTCTCGAGCTAACTGGCGAGCACGTGCTTTATTTGTCATTTTCAGGATCAATTATTGCGCTAATTGCGTTTGTGTTTCGGCCGTCGGCATATTCAGCGGCTGCATTTAGCGCGTGCTTAGTCAGCGCGGCACTGATGTATGTCGCGCACGCTAGACCGCAAATCGCCCGCCCCCCAATGTCAGAAGAGTCAGCAATATATCGCAAGCAACTAGATGCGTCGAGCATGGAGAAAGACAAGCTTGAAAGTCGATTGGTTGACGCCGAGCAGGAACTTAGTAAAGCCAAAAATGATCAAATCCGCCTCGCAGATGTACTGGTCGCGTTCGAGGCAAGCTTTCCAGGCTCACGCTTCGATGCCTCTCCTCTCCATATTCGCGTTAAAAGAGCGGGAGAGGATGGCCGAGCATTGAAAGAAAAGTTGGAAGGGACTGAGCGACGTCTCCGGGAAACACAAGGTCTCTTGCTTGAGATGACAAGCGCAAACAAAATTTTGAAGAGTAATCTTGATAGTCTGAGTGACCGAAATACAGAAGCTCAGGCCACGCTTTCCGAGCTACGCCGCCAAAACCAGATGCTCGTCACCCGCGTGAAGTTTATTGGCTCTCGCCTCGCCGCACGGATAGTGCAACAACGGAAGCTTCAAGCTGATCTTCAGGCGGCGAAAATCGGAGCAAAACCTCCATTGATTTCGCACGATACTCTGTGTGAGCCGTTGGCCGACCTCGAATTGGCAGATGTGGCTACTGACCACAGAAAATTGCCCGAGCGTTTTGGATCTCTAACGGGATATAAAATGACGTTGCGCAGACGTGATCGCACTGAAATATCGCTTAGAGGAATTCCGCCGGGATTGCAGCAACCGGATGAGGATTTGGATTTGGCGCTTGAGGCGGTCGCAAATAAACTGGGGGCGGCCACTCGAGGCTGCTCCCCTCGGGTTGTTCTGGTGAAGGCGTCGGCCAATCTCCAACCGATTACCTCGAAGCGACCCTCATCAGAGTATCGTTACGCCGAGGCGATTAAAAGATACACCGAAAACCCATCGAGCGGAGCGTTAGTCGAGACGATAACTTTGGCGCTTGGAGATCTCATTACAAATTCAGATTTACCTGACGTAAGATCGGCATATGTTGCTGAGAAACTAAGGCGCTTCCCTGCGTTGCGCGACGTTCATCTTGGCATAATTTCCGGCGAAGTAGCGGCGGACTCAACCCGGCAGCCGGAAGTTATTATTTTCATCCCGAGACAGCCTATCTTCTAAGCTCCGTCTATATCTCTCGGACTGCATGACAATCGTAAACGGGGAGGTCATCGTGGATGATCTCAGCTCGCCAAACGCGGCGGGCAACTCTGGATTCTTGGAGGCGATATCGAAAATGACAACTTTCCAATTATTGCGATGATTTAACAGATAGCTTATTTCCTTGTGTATGGGTTCCGTCTCGCCACGCTGATATTTCTCGGCCGCAGCCGTCGACCATGCTACAATTATTGCATCGGGCTTCTTGTCGAGTTCGAGCTTTAGCTTATCGAACCAGCCCGAACCATCGGGCGCCCAGGCGGTTCGATCAATAACGACTTGCGTCCCGTTAAGCTCAAGCCCTGCAGCCAGGACAGTTACGTTCTCGAGATCCTCTCGAACGTATGAAAAAAAGATCTTCTTATATCGCAACACGCGAATATATTTTAGCTCTCTGCCTTCGCGGACCTTGTTCCAAGCCTCGACACTTAACTCCTCCTTACTGATTTTTCGGTTTCTCTTCGGATTCTCTTGGCACTCAACTGCATACTCAATTGCACCAAGACAAAGACCGTCTTCATTATACAGCTCAAAGCATGCCGTTTGCACCGAGCCAGGTATCACATCTTGCGGAATGGAAAGTTTAAATCTTAGCGTTTCAATCGCGCCCTGCCAGGACAAAAAAATTGCAGGCGTGTGGACGGTGAGCGTGCGCGACGATAGAGTAACAATAACTCGCGATCCGACAGAGAATGATGCCACAAGCGCTGGCACATAATCTGATCCTCCTCGCGCAATCTCTTGCTCCAACGACTTGCTAAGGATTGAGATTGTCAGGTTTAGTTCGACAGTTGCCCCCGGCCGAGCCTGTCTTGGCGCGTTGAGTTCAAATTTTAAGGGTCTGGGTGGTTGACGTATGGCGTCAATACCCGCCGACGTGCGGTTTTCACGGCCAGCGACATTGGATACCCTGTCGGTTAGAGAGTGTATGGCCAGTGGTTTGCCGTGCGCGTCGTCGGAGCGCAGCGGAAGCTCAATGTGGTCGACATCAAAAAGGTTGGCTTGCGCTACCGTTCTCAATTTGGTTTCCCAGCGCTTATCCATGCGCCACCGAACGACCATCGCTGCCAGCATTAGAATCGTCAGGCCGGCGGCCCAAAGATCAAATCTCGTCAGCGTCGATGTCACGATACGAGGTCCGGAGCTGTCTTCCTACCAACTCTACTAACATGGCCTTGGCTCTTGTTGCCAAGGCCATGTTGGGCGAAGTCACAGAATCTCCTGCGGTCTGAGTTGCGTGACAGCGCATCAGCACAGGGTGAGATCGCGGCTAGTCGACCGGGTTCCGCTGATTTGGCGAAGCGGCATGTTTTTCCGGAGGGCGCCTGAATCCAGCCCAAGTCCTTGCCTGTGTCATAGTGAGCGACTGACCAAATGCGCGGCAAGCAACGGAACGCGCTTGGCCTCATGCCCTCATCGCCGAGATCAGCGTATCGAAGCCCATGATGTTCATCACGCGAGATTGTAGGATCATCGTTTGCGCGAGGCCCGTCACCTGCACCGCGACCGTGGCGAAGTTGAACGCCAACTTCGCCGCGGGACGCGAGCCCTGACGAATCGGAATGCCCGTCCGATTCATTCGCCGTCCTTATTGATGCTGAAGGAACGGTCCTGCACGAAAGGTGGCCCGTTTCTCTATGCTCCCCAAGGAACTGCTGCCGCTGCGGTTTCTAAACATTGTACCCGGCCGCCAGTAGTTCTTTCATCAGCTCACCTTTCCAAGCCCCGGCAGCATCCACATTCTTGGTGATGATGCCGAAGATGTCAGAAGGCATCTCCAGGTGTCCCTTCTTCAAGACACAGGTACGAGCGCGGCCCAGCTTCCCAACGAAGTATCCGAATTCGAGCACCACGTTCTGTCTGGCTCTGGTGGCGCCATTGGCCATCTGATCATCCTGCGTCATGAGAACCACAGCAAAGCCTACATCTGCATGCGCTTCGAATTTCTCGATGACTGTGCGCCCCTGATCGGCCTGGTCCTGCAAAATTACAGGATCAAGCCCCAGTTCAGCGAGGTGCCTTGCAACCTCGTTTCTGAGTTCCTCGTCGTGGCCGTGGACCACAAAAATGCGATTTGTCAGCACGGGACCAGGCGCCGCCGGTTTAAGCAACCCAAGCTCGAATAAGTCTGCGGGTTTGATCGCCCAGTGAGTTCTGTAATGCTCCATCTGTCGCCTGCGATGCTCGATGCGCAGCGCGTCATAATTCTCCTCGATAGTGGCAGCGCTTATGGAAAATTCAGGATACAGAGCGAACCTGAAATGAAGGCTGTCGCCGTGTCGATTTAGGTCAGTGATTTTGCCAATCCGAGAAGGGGTTTGAACCCCCTTCTCGTAGGTGAATAACGCAGGAAAAGATTTAACCTTAGCGATACCTTCGGCGGTCAGCCCTTGGTATTCTGCCCGCAAATTATCGTCTGTATACTCCAGAAACCTATCAAGCTCTAGCTCCGCCAAACCATTTTCCCACGCCTCTGGATTGCCAGACATCAATAAATTGTACATTCCCAATCCCTCCGTGAGTGCGGCAATAGTGTGGAAGCTTGGTCTGATTCGCCGAGGGTAGGAATAGCGAGCCCCCGACTAAGGCCCAGGGACCGGCAGCGGCAACTGCATTGTTTTCATTTTAGCTCCCCCGCGCTTACCCACGCGGGCAGCCGAACGGCGGCCAATTTTGATCGCGGCTTAAATAGTTGATTATGTTGATTTTTTGGCGCCCGACAGGATTCGAACCTGCCTCTGCCGTCGGAGGGCAAGGCTCTATCCGGGCAGGCTCCCGTACGATGCAAGAGGCACGTCGGCGGTCACCCGCAATCGTTAAAGGTTTTCTTGGCGCTGCCCGACGTGGCTATCGCGCGGGCACTCCGCCTTCTGCGGTTGTGAGGCGATCGAATTGCAGGCGTACGTCGCCGCAGAGTGCGTGAGCGCGTTGGGCCCATTACAACGATACCGGCCGGTTTGTCGCATTCCGACGCGATCAACCGCATTCCCATTGGCGGGATTATTGGCGGGATTATTGGCGGGTAAATTATAAGTCCAACAATAAGTCGTTGAAATTATTGCAGATCTGGCGGACAGGGAGGGATTCGAACCCCCGGTGGGCGTGAACCCACGGCGGTTTTCAAGACCGCTGCCTTAAACCACTCGGCCACCTGTCCGTCGGGCG
>LNEA01000004.1 GCA_001464855.1 Rhizobiales bacterium Ga0077530 | reverse complement strand
GGCACCGCTGCGAGGGTGATCCATAGCGCCGGCTCTGGCCGATTGACCGCGCCCATGAACCCACGGATGGCCATGAATACCCACGCCGGGATCAGGCTCCAGCCGAGGCCAGCCAGATAGCGGCCGGCGACGGCGGCATTCTCCGGTGATTGGCCAAGCACCACGAGCAGACCTTCACCGCAGAACTGAAACGCCGTGAGCGGCACGCCGGTCAGGATTGCGGCCCATACGCCGACGCGCAATGCGCGTCGCACGCCGCGTGGATCGCGTGCGCCGAACGCTTGCGCGGCGAGCGGTGCGACGGCGGCGACGAGGCCCATTCCGACGGCGAACGCGACGAACAACATCGTGTGCGCGAGGCCCGCGCCAGCAACCACGTGCTCCCCTAGCCGGCCGAGAAGCATGAGGTCCGTCGTCATCATGGCGATCTGTCCGAGCTGCGTCAGCGCAATCGGCACCGAGAGCGCGATGGTCTCCGCCATCTCGTCCCGCCAGATGTTTTTCGGTTGCGAGGGAGCGCCGCTCGCGGCGGCAGGCCGATCGTTTGTGCGCATGCTGTAAGGACAATTCGGTCTGCGGGTGCCGCCTCAACAGCCTGGGCGTGGCATGTTCCGGGGCGACGAGGGCACGTTGTGGCCGATATTGGCCAGCATGGCCACGATATTCATTTCACCAGAGCGGGACGTGCATCGAGCCTTCGATGGTCAGCGTTCGCGGAGCCTCTCGAACTGCGACGTATCACCGCGATTTTCCAACTCTCATGGCGACTGCGCTGGATTCGGCAAGCTCATATATCAGCGCATCTTTTTGGCATCTCAATTTAGACACAAATGCCGGTAGTTTGCTCGGAGCCGAAGTTGCCTTGACGAGGGACGGAGGCGGTGAGGGCGCACAACGGGGAATTTAGCGCCCCGCCCACGTGGCACGCAGAGCGCGCCATATCTCGTAGCGACCGACCTCGTTGGTGCACGTGCATCAACGCCGCGCGGCGCCCAACCCAACAGTTGCAGACATCGGAGTACAGTATGTCAAAGCGGATGCGATCCGCCTGGATCACCGTTGCCGTGCTTGCCGCAAGCGCGTTCACCATAAGTGCTGTGGAAGCACATTCTTCCCGCGGGTCGAGTGGGACGTCCCGTAGTTGCCTCACCAGTGCTGCACGCTCGCTGCTGTCGCGGATCGAGCAAAGGTTCGGCCAGATGCAGATCGTCTCGACCTGCCGCCCTGGTGCGCGGATTGCGGGAACCGGGCGCATTTCCCGTCACGCGAGCGGCAACGCCATCGACTTCAACGCCGGCGGTCGGAAGGGCGCCGTGATTCAGTGGCTGATCGCCAATCATCGCAGCGGCGGCACCATGACGTACTCCGGCATGAACCACATCCACGTCGACATTGGCCAACACTTCGTGTCGCTCGCGGGTCAACGCACGCGCGTCGCGAGCCGCGGCAAATGGTCGTCGAGCCGGATGGCCCTTGGGCGCACTCAATCGCGTTCGAGCCGTCGCCACGCCGTGTCCGAGTATTCGGCAGATGAAGGTTCGGATGAGCGTCCGCAACGCCGTTCATTTGGACGTCACCGTCACGCCGATGGGCCTCGCGAGGGTTCGCGCGGCATCACCGAACCAGCGGGCTGATCACCGTCGATCGATAGTGGCTTGACGATAATTCCGCGGAGGTCTGCATGGCGTCATGCCCCGACCTCCGCGGGAAGCACGCTAGCACCCGTGAGCCTTAGAGTTGGCGCACGGATCCTCGCCTTCAGAGTGGGATGCCGTACATCCTGTAACGCTTGCAGGCGGGACCGGCCGCGAGTTCGGCAAGCGCCACCATCGCGCTGTTCGTCTCGAGTACCCACGAGAACTCGACCCAGTCGAGATCGTACGCGTGGCCGAGTTCCAGGATCTCCGCGACCAGCAAGGCGAGAATCGCCGGCGCAAGTGGTGTGCCGCGGTGCACCTTGCGAATGCCAAGAAGTGGAATGCGCGCGGTTCGCCAACGGTCGCGCTTGATCGCGAACATGAGCTTCGCCCAGTTGAAGGGCAACAGGCGCCCTCCGAAGCCCGCGATTACGTTGTTGATGTCCGGCAGCGCAACGATCATCGCAACCGGAACGCCATCGACTTCAGCTATGCGGCCGAACTTGCCTTGCATGAACGGGCGCGTCTCGCGCGTCAGCGCAGCAATCTCCGCATCGCTCGCCGGCACGAAGCTCCAATTGTCGCTCCAGGCATCGTTGAAGATATCGAAGACCGTGGCGACGTCCTCGGCATACCGCGACATATCGAACGAGCGCACCTTCACGCGACCGAGCCTGCGGGCAAGCGTTGCCAATCGCGCGAGCTGATCCGGAGCCTCGGCCGGTTTCATCCGATAGGCCAGGAGGTCGGCGACCTTGTGCATCCCGCAGGCCTCGAGCAACGGGCCTTCCCAAGACCGGGCGTGGCTGGAGAGGATGGCCGGCGGCGTGTCGAAACCGGAGATGAGCAGGCCGATGTCCTCGTTCACCGACAGGTTGAAGGGGCCGACCATCTGGTGCAAGCCACGGTCCCTGAGCCATCCTGCTGCCACTTCGATTAGCGCTTGTGCGATACGCGTGTCGTCGATCGCGTTGAAAAATCCGAAATGACCAGTGTCATCCTTGTAGTGTTCGAGATGGCGGCGGTTGATCTGGGCCGAGATGCGTCCTACGGGGCGCCCGTCCCGCAGTGCCACGAAGAATGCGGCCTCGCCGAACGCAAAGAAGGGACTGTGGCGGGGACTGATGCGCTGACGTTCGGCAAGATTGAGCGGCGGGATCCAATTCGGATCACCTGCAAATACGACTCTCGGAACTTCCAGCCATTCGCGGATCCCGCTCGAACTGTCGATCTGGCGGATCTCGATACTGCCGGGGCCGGTCACGCTCGAAGCCCCGTCCATAGTTGGCCGAGGGTCATTGCACGATCGCGAAGGCGTCGGGGTAGCCACCCGATCGCCCTGCTGAGCAAATGCAACTGCCATGGAAACACGATCTCGGCCTCGTTGCGTTCAATGCCGCGCACGATCCGGGCTGCGGCCCGCTCCGCAGTCCATTCAAAGGGCCTATGAAACGGCAGCGATTGGCTCATCGGCGTCGTGATGAAGCCCGGAACGACGACGCTGACGCGGACACCCTTGGGCGCCAGCAGCCGTCGAAGGGCCTCGCCATAGACCCGCACGGCCGCCTTCGATGCCGAGTAGACCGGGGACTCCGCAAGGCCCTGCAACCCGGCGATGGAACTGATGATCACAACGTGGCCTTGGCCGCGGGTGGTCAAGGGACCGGTGAGCGAGGCGACGGTATTGATGACGCCGAAAAAATTGACGTCGGCAATGCGGCGCGCGAGATCGAGGGATTCGCCGGCGGCGGGGGCAAGGGCATCACCCCCACCAAGCCCGGCATTCGCGATCAGAATGTCTACGGGGAGACGTGACTCGAGCCGGGCCATCGCGGCGGACATCTCGACGGCGTTGGTCACGTCGTGATTGAAGATCTCAACGAGGCTGGCAGTCGACCGGCATGCGTCGGCGACCGCGGATAGCCGCGGGATGTCGCGGCCGAAGAGACTGAGCGCGCACCCCATCCGAGCGAACTGGCGAGCAAGCGCTGCTCCCAGGCCGCTGCTCGCCCCCGTAATCACGACGTGCGTCGTCAATGTGCCTCCGCGTCCGCATCCAACCTGACGTGCGAAGAGGACTCCGCGAGCGAGTGACGAGATGCCAAGCTGAACCGTGGAGACTTTGATAGAGGACGGTGTCAAGGTCAATCGCTCTGTGCCCCAATCATCGACACGCAATACCGGGTCCGAACAAGCATCGCGACGTCAGACACGCTATCCCCATCGTTGAGCGCAAGGGTGCCGATCGGAGACTATAAGCAGTTGTGGAATATCCGGATTTTTTGGGTGCTGGGCGATCGCGGTGGGCGGCGGGCCTCAATGTCGACATGAGCGGGGGGTTGGTTTGCGCTTGGTGTTTTATCGATGGGGATCAGGCTTGGCGCCGACGTGACGCCGAACACGTTGCAGGCTATATGTTCCCCGGAGAACCGGCTGGCGATGCGACAGGCCGCTACGACGGCAGGCAGGGATCGTGCAACAGTACAAAGCGACAGCCGAGACCCAATCTCCGACACCGCTTCGAATCATTCGCCACGACCAGCAGCGTGACGATGCGGGGGCGACAAAGGCCGTGCGGCCGCGGCTGTGGCGTCGTTATGCCAGCTTCATCTTCTGTTTCGTAGTGCCAGTGATGCTGGCGATCGTGTATTTCGGCGCGTTCGCAGCTAACCGATACGAATCGGAAGTCCAGTTCGTCGTCCGCAGCCCTATGGCATCGGCAGCAGGACAACTGAGCAGCCTTGTTCAAGGCTCGACCGTGGTTCGCTCCGGCGACGATGCCCACATCGTCCTTGCCTACCTGACATCCCGTGCTGCGTTGCGCGAGCTGCTGGCCGAGGTGCCTCTGCGCGAGATGCTGACACGGGCGCCGTATGATGCGATGTGGACCTATCCTTTGCCGTTCCGTGCGGACAGCGAGCAGCGGTTGCACGACCATTTTTTGCGGTTCATTACCGCCAAGTTCGATCAGGCCACCGGAATAAGCACACTCAAAGTCCAGGCTTTCGTTGCGGAGGACGCGGCGATGATCGCAGCCGCACTGCTGCGCAATGCCGAGAAGCTGATCAACCGTCTCAATGAGCGGGTGCAGGAGGATGCAATCGAACTTGCTCGGAGGGAGGTCCAGGCGAGCGAATCTGTGGCAATCGAACGACAGCGCCAGATGACCGAGTTCCGGATGCGCTGGTCGCTGATTGATCCTGTGAAGGTGTCCACGTCCGCACACCAGACGATCGCCAAGCTCGCGCTCGAAGCCGCGCAAACAAGAGCGCAGCTCACGGAAATGCAGAAATCATCGCCTCAGAGCGCGCAGATCCCGTCACTTCAAGTGCGTATTGCCGCGCTTGAGGAGCAAGTTCGCAAGGAACAGCTTCAACTCGCGGGATCGGACGACTCGCTCGCGCCACGTCTCGCCGAATATGAGCGCGACCTCCTTATCCGCGAATTTGCGGAACGGTCCTATGCGTCAGCGATGTCGGCGCTTGAAATCGCAAAGGCCGAAGCGTTGCGTCAAAAGCTGTACCTGGAGCAGATCACCGCGCCGGTTGCGGCCGACCACTACCGGTATCCTTTTCGCATCCTGTCGATCTTGATCGTCGCAGCGATTGGCTATGCGTTCCATTCGATTGTGCGACGAATGCTGTCAGCACATTGAACGTATTGGAGACAAGCGTGATTGTGAGTGGCGATCGAACGGACTGCATGTCCACTCCAGAGGGTCGGTAATGTCGCTGGAAGCGGAACTCGACGCGAGCTTGCCCGGTCCGTTGGGGGTCGGAGAGCGCCGCCGCGCCGGCAGGTTCAAACAGTGGATGTCGCGTTATCGACGTTGGCTCGTCGTCCTCTCCCCGACGATCCTCGCGGTTGTGTACTTCGGACTGCTTGCGAGCGATCGCTACGAATCGGAAGCGCATTTCACGGTCCGTACCGCGTCAAAACCGATCGTAAGCACAGGGTTCGCGAGCATTCTGCAGATGGCCGGATTGAACCGCTCGAGTGATGACGTGTTCTCGGTGCAAAGTTACATCGAATCCCGTGACATGGTGCGTCAGCTCGAAGGGAAGGTGCCACTGCGGGAGATCTATGGAAAGGCCAGCTGGCTGGACCCTTTGGCGCGTTATCCGTCCCTCGTCTATGGGTCCTCGATGGAGGACCTTCACAAATATCTCGGTTGGATGGTCTCGACAGTCTACCGCAGTTCTACCGGACTGACGACGCTCAACGTCCAGGCATTCGATCCCGCTGACGCGAAGCTGATCGCGCAACGCGTGCTCGAGCTCAGCGAGAACCACGTCAACAACATCAACAAGCGAATCCATGACGACGCCGTCCGCGTTGCCGCTGACGAAGTTCGCCGCCAGGAGGAGCGCTTGATATCGGCGCAGCTCGAGATCACGAAATTTCGCAACAGCGAGTTGATGCTCGATGCCGCGAGTTCCTCGATCATCGTCATGGAGCTTATTGCAGGGTTGTCAGGGGAGCTCGCGCGCGTGCAAGCCCAAGCACGAGAGATGTCTCTGGGCGCTGTCAACAGTCCGGCTTTGGCGGGACTGCGCGTGCGCGCGTCAGCGCTGGATGACCAGATCCTGCAGGAGCGCCAGAAGATCGCCAGTGGATCAGGCGGATTGGCGCAGAAGCTCGCCGTCTTTGAGCGGCTGGCGCTCGAGAAGGAATTTGCCAAAAAGGCATTGGAAGTTGCCGTCAAGGGATTGGAGCAGGCACAGATCGAAACCCGGCGCCAGCAACTCTATCTCGTTCGCGTCGTCGAGCCGGTGGACGCGGATACGTCGACGCAACCGGAGCGCTTGCGCATGATCGCCACCATCTTCGCTCTCAATCTCATCGGCGCGCTCGTCGGCTGGCTCCTGTGGGCAGGTGTCCACGAGCACGGAGAGTCGGCGTGAGCACCGTCAAATCCCGGCACGGTATGCTGACACGGGCGCCTGGCTCACCATCACGGCCGAGCGCGGACGTGACGACCGACCGGCGCATCGTCGTGGATCGTATCTGCAAGACCTTCGACACCGAGATCGGGCCGCGACGCGTCCTGCACGAGATTTCCTTCCATGTCGGGCCTGGGGATCGAATAGCCGTGCTCGGTCGGAATGGCGCCGGCAAATCGACACTTATTCAGATTTTGTCGGGTCGGCTGCACCCCACAAGCGGCACCATTCATCGCGGCCTCAACATGTCGTGGCCGCTGGCGCTCGGCGGCGGCTTTGACGGCGAACTGACGGGCTACGATAACGTCCGCTTCATCTCCAAGATTTATGGCGCTCCGGTGAAGGAGACTTTCGCGTTCGTCGACGACTTCACGGAGATCGGCAAGCAGCTGTTCATGCCGATGCGTTTCTACTCGAGCGGCATGCGGATGCGCGTCGCGTTCGCCTTGTCGCTGGCAATCGATTTCGAGTGTTTCCTGATCGACGAAGTTCTGCTCGTCGGTGACATGAAGTTCCAGGAGAAATGCAAGCACGCTATTTTTGACGGCAAGGCGGATCGCGCGATGATCCTGGCCATTCACGGCCCGGAGACGGTCAAAGAGTATTGCACCCACGCACTGGTCTTGAAGAACGGCTATGGTCGCGTGTTCGACGATGTCAATCTAGCTTGCGAAATATATGCGTCGCTGTGACCGGTGGACGGGCCTCTTCGTTGCGTGACCACACAGTCAGTCCAGACGGAGCCGAGCGGCGGTCGCTTCCAGTGCCCTCAGGCCGAGCGCGAGTAGCCCGAGCGACCATAAGAACGGATACCACACCCAATAGTGCGTCACGATATGATCGCCGAGATAGCCGGCGCGAAACACTTCGAAGCAATGAACCGTGGGATTGAGCAGCATCAATTCCTGGGCGCCGGTCGGCAACCAGTCGACCATGTAGAAGCAGCCGGAGAGCGGCAGCATGAGATATTGGAACGGCTGGACGAACCGCTCCAAGATCTCCGAATATTCGGTCGCAATGCAAAAAAACAGCGCGCACGTACACGCAAGCGAGCCCATCATCAGCCAGCCGAGGGCGACGAGACCGATGTTTTGGGGTGGCCGCACCAGCCCAAGTGCGGTGAGCGCGCTCGCGACAACGATCAATGCAGCCGTTGTGCCCGCAAATTCGAGCAGCATGCGCCCGACGAACACGTCAAACAGGGAGATGTTGCGGTGATAGAGCAGCGCCGAGTTGCTCCGCAGTAGAAAGACACCGCCATTGGTCATGTGACGCCAGAGCGTCAGCGGCATGTAGCCGGTCAGCACGAACGCGATGATCTCGATGCCGTGCTCCTGCTCGCCCTTTGCGACGCTCCAGATCAGCATCACGCCAACCGTCAAGATCATCGGCTCGAGTAGGACCCAGAGGAACCCGAGATTGCCGCGTCCATACCGGCGCATCATGTCGCGCACCGCGAGCGCTTCGAGCACGCGGAGTTTATTCAGGAGCCAACTCTTCGATTGATTGGATCGCTTGTCCTCGCTCACGCCTACTCCGGCTCCCTCCGTCGCTGCAGATAGACGTATACCTGAAGAGGATCCGCTCGCGGTCTTTCAGTGCCACAGACCTGTAGCGAGGGAACAGCATTCTGCAGCCACTCTATAGTCATGCTGGTATCGCCGTAAGCAATCTCGCCGTCGATCTGCGCCCTGTTGTGGGGAAGAAAAGCGAAGCCCGATGCATGATGATCGGCCACCAGTTCCTCCCGTTTTCCCGCAGCGGCGGCGTAGTCGTTGCTCATCCAATAGTCGACCGGCCGAATGGTTATGACAAGAAGGCCGCCCGGGGCCAGATAGTCCACCAAGGTGGTCAAGCACATTCGAGTGACCCGCTCAGACGTGTGCGTGAATACGGAGAACGCATAGATGACATCGAACATTCCACGGACCGGCAGTGTCTTTGGCAGATAATCCGACTGAATGAAGGTATCGCCAAGTCCGTCCGCACGGCAGATCCTGATCGATTCGTCCCAAGGGTCCACGCCGACGACGTCGGCATGGTCGCTGAAAAAGTACATCAGACGGGCGATGCGTCCGTAGCCGCAACCATAGTCCAGCATCCGCGCGCCCCGCAGCGCGCAGCGTCGATACTTGAGGGAGGCCTTGGCGACCGCCTCGACAAATGCACTTGTTTGCAGGAGGAGAGGGAAGCCGCTATTTCCGGTCCAACTGCGCTGTACCTCGTCGCTGGCCATGTGCGGCAGTCGACTGGAGAGCTTCGGATAGTTTGGATTGGGAAGGGAGATGAAGAACGCGCCGAAGTCCTGAAGACTCATACCTCTCAAGCGCGCCAATAAGGCATCGAGCGTCACATCGCCGGCGACCTCGGTCTCGAGAAGGTTGACCAATCCGGTTGCAGCCTTGCTCAGCATCATAGTCTTCCTGCACTGGTTTTCATGTCGGCTCGATGCTGGGCTTGTGCCGTTTGAGCCGCGAATTGGTCAGCGTGTCCAGGCTTGAAGCGGACGTGCAGAAGTTCAAATGAGCCGGAAATCGCTCCTTCCACAATTCTGAACCTGACCTCGACCGGGTTGCGAGACGACGGGACCACGAACGGCAACTCGCTCGAGAAGACGCCTTCGGCCGGCAATCGCAGCGTCCCGCCCGAGACGTCGTAACCGCACACCACGTCAAAGTAAAAGGCATTGCTAGGTCGATTGTCGCTCACTCGGAACGTCGGGATTGCCGTCCAGATACCCGGAACGAAGTGCAACAATGGCCCGTTGACCAGAATGCGAGCGCCGCCCGTGAGCTCGACAGGCGACGTCGCGGGCGTTTCTCTGCCGTCGAAAATCGAGAAGTAGTGCGCGGGAACCGTCTTGGACATCAAACGGGCGCCTGCCCCATTTTCTGGTCTGCCAAGGACGTCACCGAGCCCAGGCAGCAACGAGGTAGCCTCGGGCGCCTTTTCTGCGACGATCTCATGGAGGACGGACCGCGGACTTATTACGGTATGGACAGGTACGCGGTCACCCGTGCGAAAGGTGGGGACGATGCGGCGCACGATCTCAGTCAGATGATCGTCGTCCACTTTCTGCCGGGCGGCATCGATGACCTCGGAAACGAACCGCTTCAAATCGGTCTCCGGATCTGGCCAAGTGAAGACCGTCGTGGTGGGAGATATTGAAATGGCGTCCAGCATTGCCACGTATTTGGACGCGAACCGAACGGAGTTTCGATAGTCGGTTCCAAATCGAATGTGATCGGCAGCGATCTCGATGCCACTGCTCGAAAAAAGCAACAACGGAGCGCCGCTCTCGACGAACAGATTTGCCAATTCTTCGTCGGGAGCGCTGCACGTCAGTGCAATTGCCTTACCCTCGGCTTGGGTCCATGCGATCCTGAAGTCCTCGGAGGTATTGGCAAGGATATGCGCGCAGTCGGAAAATACTGTATCCAGAATGGCGCGCACAATCTTGAACCCAAAATCAGCAAAAACGGTCGGTGCGCCGAATGCTGCTACAAGCATAGTCGTCTCACCTCGTTTCCATAGGTCGTGTGCTTGGCATTGCTCGTCTCGCGCCGAGCAGGTCAAGCCATGTCGGGCACCGGTGTTCTCTCACCCGCAACGATAGAGTATTGTGCCGGGACTGCCAGTCAATCGGTGGGTCGGGTTGGAGGAAAAAGTACGTCATGCAGCGTCTGCCTTCGGTATCCCTGGTCGGGCATCCGTTTGCGCCGATCGGGATGGGCGAGAACGTGCGCTGCGCGCATCGCGCATGGCGGGCGGCATACGTGCCGGCAAAAATCGTGGATGTCTACCAGCCGAAGAAATCGGACGCAGATCTGAGCGCCGAGTTCGGGTCCCACGTCGCGCGGCGCCTATCGGCGGAGGTCCAGATTTTCCACGTCAACGGCGACGAAGTGGCGCAGGTCAACGCGCAACTGCGGTCACGAACGGATAGTCGCGGTCTCCGGATCATCTGTCCGGCATGGGAGTTGTCGCGCTATCCGGACGTGTGGGCGAAGGAACTCGACCAGTTCGACGAGGTGTGGGCGCAATCCACGTTCACTTTTGAAGCGCTTTCGAAGGCCGTCAAGGTGCCGGTGGTGCACATGCCGGAGAGCTCCGAGGTCAAAGTCTCGAGCTTCCTCGGACGGCGCTACTTTGCCATTCCCGAGACAAACTTCGCCTTCCTCTTCTTCTTCAATTTTTCGTCTTTTATCGAGCGCAAGAATCCGGAGGCGGCCTTGCGCGCGCTGGAGCTTTTCATCGAGCGACGCTCGAATGCCGCTGTGACGTTCGTGATGAAGGTGAGCGGTGTGCCGGCGCGTCCGGAGGTCCGGGCCACGTTCGACGCTCGCCTCGCTGCGCTGAAGGATCGCGTTATCCTCATCGATCGGGAGATGACAGACAACGAAACGAAGAATCTCATTCGCTGTTGTGATTCGTTTGTGTCGCTGCATCGGTCCGAGGGCTACGGGCATGGCCTGTCGGAGGCGATGATCCTCGGCAAGCCTGTGATCGGGACAGCCTACTCCGGAAATATGGACTTCATGACCAGCGACAACGCCATGCTGGTTGATCACAGCCTGATCCCGGTACCGAAGGACGCCTATCCGCACTGGGAAAACCAAGTCTGGGCGGACCCGGATGTCGAACAGGCGTCGCGCTATATGGAAGCCCTCTATGAAGATCCAGATTTGTGCCGCCGGCTCGGCGCGCATGCATCACTCACTATCCGCCGCGATTTCAGCTATGTGGCGACAGGCGTCCGTTACCGGATCAGAGTGGAAGAGCTCTGCCGCCAACGGGACGGACTGCGGGTACCGGCATGATGTGGAGCGCGTCGACTCCGGCAACGCCTCTCGCGTGCCGGGCTTCGCTCAGAGGTTCGAATGAGCGACCGCTCGCCGGTTGACGCAATGATTGCCGAAGCAGCCAACCGGGAGTTCGAGTCCGGACATCGATGCAAGGCGGACGGGGATGTTGGAGCGGCCGTTTACCACTTCGCTGAGGCGTTGCGACTTTCGCCGTATTGGCGGGAGCCGTTCAAGGCGCTGACCGAGCTTGGCGAGACCGAGCGGGCCTACGAGATCGCGCGAGCGTTCATGAAGCCCGGCATTTCAGGCCCAGCGCGAACGTCTGGCGGGGCACTTGCGGTAGTCACTGTCTCGTCGAACAACTACGCGTCCCATGCGCGCGCGCTGCTCGACAGTGTCGCTGTCCACTATCCCGAGGCGAAACGCTTTCATATCGTCGTCGACCGCGATCTCATCAACCCTGCCGACTACGCCGAGGGCTGCCATCCGATCCGGGCGAGCGAGATCGGTATACCCGATTTCGACACGATGGCGTTCCGCTACGATGTGACGGAGCTGAACACGGCTGTGAAGCCGTTCGCGTTCAAGTATCTGTTCGAGGTCGAGCAGTTCGAGACGGTGCTCTATTTCGATCCCGATGTCCTGATCTTCGAGCGATCGCAATCGATCCTGGATGCACTTTCGGGGGGCGCGTCGGTGGCATTGACGCCGCATTTCACAACACCGCCAGCCGCGCTCGACGAGCCCAACGATCAGACAATGCTGCGCTCGGGCGCCTACAACCTCGGATTCATTGGACTACGTCGCTGCGAGGAAACGGAGCGGCTTCTCAAGTGGTGGGCGCGTCACCTGCAGTTCAACTGCCGTGATCGGCAGCGTCAGGGTTTGTTCGTCGACCAGCGATTCTTCGATCTCGCGCCGGGATATTTCGAACGCCTTCACGTCTGCCGATCGGAAGGGGCCAATGTCGCCTACTGGAATCTTGCCGAGCGCCCGCTCAGCGATTGCGACCGCGGCGTTTGTGCGGGTGGCGTTCCGCTCGAGTTCTTCCATTTCAGCGGTTGCGATCCACGCAACCCGAGCGGGCTCTCGAAGTACACGCGCAGATTTCCGGCTCACGCCAATCCAACATTGGCAAAGTTGATCAGCGATTACACTCTAACTCTTCGGCGGAACGGTTTCGATCGGTTCGCCCGGCTGCCGTACAGCTATGACGTCTTTCGCTCGGGACGATCGATCCCCAAGACGGTGAGGGCGGCATTCGCGGACCAGGTCCTGTTGTGGGAGGGCGACCCCTTCGCGACCGCGGAAGCATTTGCCGTCGGGAGGTCGTCGGTGCTTCGATCAGGCGGAGACCGGCGGCCATCGTGGCCGCGCCCATTGCGCGCGGCGAGTCCTGCGACAATCGCCGCACTCGGTCCCGCGCTGCTCAATCTCGGCCTTGGCTACTATCATGAGCGACGGCACCACTTTCTGGAGGCTGTGCGCCACTATGCGCGGTCCCTGGCGTTGCGGCCCGATTGGCACCTTCCGTTCCGGCAGCTTTCCGCACTCGGCGAAGCCGAGCGGGCGTACGAGATCGGGCGGTGCCGATTGGAGCCCGGGGCGACGGTAGGGCCGCTGGCCAGCGGTGGTCGACGCGCCATCTTCACGATCGCCACCAACGCCGAGATGGCGCGCGCGCGTGTGCTGCTCGACAGCGCTGGGCAATACGATTCGGAGGCCCTGCGCTTTCTGTTTGTCGTCGATCGCGAGATGCTTCCCTCGCAGGACCTCCCGTCGGGTGTGCATGTGATCAATACCAGCGGCATCGGGATCCCCGGCTTCGACGTCATGGCGTTCCGATACAATCGGGCAGAGCTGTGCGCCATGGTCAAGCCTTTCGCCTTCTGCCATCTGTTCGAGGTCGAGCATTTCGAGACTGCGATCTTCTATGCGCCGGATGGGCTCGTGCTCGGCGCCCCGACGCCTGCTCTCGACGCCCTGCAACGTGGTGCCAGCGTTGTTCTGACGCCGCATTTCACGACACCACCGGCGCCATCGAGCGGACGGACAAGCGAGTTGGAAGCTCTGCGCAGAGGCGCCTACAATCTCGGCTTCATGGCGGTGCGTCGCTGCGAGGAGACGGCGCGATTGATGGACTGGTGGGGCCGCTTCTTGCAGTTCAAGGCGCTCCGCCGCCCGGAGGCCGGCCTCTATCTCGACAGCAAACCGCTTGATCTCGCTATCGGGTACTTCGAGCATGTTCAAGTCTGGCGATCTGCCGGCGCCAACGTCGGGTCGTGGAACCGTGCCGATCGTGCGCTGACGCGCACCGAAACCGGCTTTCACGCCGGGGGTGCGCCGCTGGGGTTCCTTCGCTTCGACGATTGGCAAGGTGCCGCGGCCAGCCGGTGTCAAGTGTTTAACGAACTTTCGGAGCGCTACGCTCGCCTGCTCGACGAATGCGACCATGCGCGCTTCAGCCGATTGCCCTACAGCTACAACACCTTCCTTTCGGGGCGGACGATCTCCGACGCCGTCCGCGCGCAAGCCGTGGATCGGGTCCTATTTCGCGGCGCAAAGCCGTTCGAATCGGATGGCCCAACGAGTGCCCTATCCTTCTGATTGTGTTGGCATGAATGTCGTTTCGATCGAAAATGAAAGGCACTTCATGCCATGGGTGGCAGCCGGTCATGTCATTGACATGACGACGAGATTTGCAACTATGTGTTCACGCCACGACGCACCGAACGGACAGATGCCGTTGCCGATGCGGATCCTTGGCGGGCAGGGCATCCAAGCGACGACAGCGCCAATTGGGCCATTCGCGCCGGGAAAGGCCGAAGGGGAGTCGCCATTTTGCAATGAATGAGATCACTCAACTGCACACCGACCCTCAGGGCGCGAAGGCAGCACAGCCCTACAAGCGTATGTGTGTCCTCGTGCTCGGCATGCATCGCTCGGGGACAAGCGCGCTGACGCGGGTGATCAGCCTGCTCGGCTGCGATCTGCCGAAGACGCTGATGGGCGGAGGAACGACCAACGAGTCCGGTCACTGGGAATCGACCGAAATCTACCATTTCAACGACCGGCTGCTTCAGTCTGCGGGAAGCAGTTGGTATGACTGGCAGCAACTCAATCCCGGCTGGTTTCAATCTCCGCGGTACGAGCAATTCGTGGACGAGGCCTTGTCGATTCTCAAGGGCGAGTTTGATTCGTCGCCTCTTTTCGTGCTCAAGGACCCGCGGATCTGCCGGTTCGCGCCTTTCTGGCTTGATGTTCTCGAGCGGGCGCGTATCCAGCCATTGATTTTCATACCCCTGCGCAATCCGCTTGAAGTCGCCGCGTCGCTCCGTGCCCGTGACGGCTTCGAGCCGTCGTTTGGTCACCTACTATGGCTGCGACATGTGCTGGATGCCGAAGCGTCGACGCGCGGTCCGCCCCGAATCTTCTTGACCTATGATCAGGTGTTGACGGGGTGGGGCAAGGTTGCTGTCGCGGCCCAATCCACGTTCGGGATGACTTGGCCGAGGCTATCTGATTCAGTCGCCGATGAGATTGGCTCGTTTCTATCTGCCCGCTATCGCCATCATCAAGAAGCGCCCGAGAGCGTGATCGACAATCCGAAGTTGTCGAGTTGGCTGCGAGATACATTCGACATATTTACCGCGTGGGCCAAATCTGGCGAACGGCAAGAGGATTTCTCAAGACTCGACCTCATCCGGTCCGATTTAAACGCTGCCGGACCAGCGTTCGGCAGGGTGGTGGCGGCGGGCCTCATCGCGGTCGAGAAGGCGGCGGTGTTCGAGCGCAGCCAGCAAGAGGTCGCTGCACGCCTGACCGAGGTAGAGCGCGCCGTAGAGGGCTATCAGGCGGACGCGCGTGCGGCTCTCTTGCGCGCTGAGACGGCCGAACAGGGCGCGGCAGCGCTGGCAGCGCGTCTCGGCGATCTCGTTCACGAGTTGGCGGCGTCGCGCGCCGATACACTGGCAGCAGAGGTGCTGCTTGCCGACGTCCGTTCCCGGTCGGTGAAATTGGAAGCATCGCGGGCCGAGATGCAGGCAGCGTTAGCCGAGGCAGAGGCCACGAAGCTGGAGGCGGTGACGAAGCTTGCCGACGTGCGCGCGCGCGCGGCCGAACAGCACCGCGAACTGAACGGGTCGCTCGCTGCCGCGGATGAGGAGCTGGACCATGCGCGCGAGCAGCTGCATGCTGACCGGATCGCCAACCGTGACTCCGTCAGCGATTTGGCGCGGCGACTGCAGGCGAGCAACACCGCGCTCGATCTGGAGCGCGCGCAGGTGTCGCGTTTGGAGACCGATAATAGTACCGCTGACGCGGCGTTGGCCCTTGTGACGGGCGCGTATGCGACCACGCCGATCCCGGCCTTGGCACGGCGGGCCAAGCGCCAGAAACGCCTGGGAGCCTGGCGCCCGACCCCGGGCAGGATCTCCGCGCTGATCGGCGAGATTGCCTGCAACCGGATGTTCGATGCGGAATGGTATCGTCGGAGATACCTTGGTGGGCGCCGAGGCGTGCACCCGTGGATGCATTTCCTCACGGTTGGCCTGTTGCGGGATCTCTCGCCGCACCCCTTGTTCGATCCGCAATGGTATCGCGCCCGGCGTCATCCCGGAATGCCATCGCACACGCCTGCGATCGTCGACTTTCTGGCGACCGCTCTGACTGTCAAAGAGTCACCGCATCCGCTCTTCGATACCGACTATTATCTCACCCGAGTGCCGCACCTTCTGGCCACGCGTCAGAATCCGCTGGGTCACTATCTGAGCGAAGGATATCGCCAGGGCATATCGCCGAGTCCGATGTTCGACGTTGCCTGGTTTCGTTCGCAACTCGGCGATCCGCTGGGCGCTGAGCGCGATCCGCTGGTCCATTTTCTCAACGCCGGGCCGGCAATGCGCGCCATGCCCCACCCGCTGTTCCACACCAACCTCTATCTCGCTGAGAACGCCGATGTGGCCGCAAGCGGCATCGCGGCGCTGGTTCACTACGCGACAAGCGGCGGGCACGAGGATCGCAGGCCGCACGCGCTCTTCGATAACGCTTGGTATCTCGCCACTTATCCGCTCGAATGCGAGGGTTGGAGGACGCCGCTGGCCCACTACCTGATTGAGGGTGAGAGGTCCGGCTGCTGGCCGAATCCGCTTTTCGATCCGCTGTGGTATTTCAAGCGCTATGGTCATCGCCTTGCACCGGGCCAGGGAGCCCTTGAGCACTACCTCGCGCAAGGTCGGCGGGAAGGTTGTTGCCCGAACGCACTGTTCGACATCGCGTGGTATCTTGACAGCAATCCTGATGTCGCAGCCGCAGATGTCGATCCGCTCGAGCACTATCTCGGCCACGGGGAGCGCGAAGGGCGGTTTCCAAACGCGCATTTCGACCCGACGTGGTATCGCACCGAGAATTCGGACGTTGTCGCCGAAGATATGTCACCGTTGCGGCACTATCTGGTGACTGGCCAGTTTGAAGCCCGCGAACCGTCGGCCGACTTCGATCCCGCTGACTATCTGGCGGATCATCCGGCCGCGGTGGCCGATGGACTGGGCGCTCTGGCGCATTGTCTGGAGGTCGAGCGCCAAACCCGCTGCGCGGTCGCCCGCGCGACCGAGGCCCAGCCCGTCGGTCGGCAGGTGGTGCCCCATCAAGTGATACCGCAGGCTATGTCGCTGCCGGCAGTCGATGGCATTTGGGAATGGCGCGACTACCCTCGCATAATGGCGCAGCGTAGCGCAACTCAACGCCGACGGATCGAGCGGCTCACCACGGCGCCGATCGATATGGTGCGGGTCGATCGCCAGCACATTGCCGAAGCTGCGGCGCAGTTAGCGTTTCCAGCGGTCGAGACGCCGCTCGTCTCAATCCTCATTCCGGTTTTCAATCACGTTACGCTGACGCTCGAATGCCTGACGACGATCGAGCGGCATACGCGCGATGTCAGCTATGAAATCATTGTCGCCGACGATGCGTCGAGCGACGAGACTGCCGAGATCATCGCCGGGCTCGCGAATGTTCGTCACGTCCGCCAGCCAGAGAACCTGAACTTCCTGCGCAACTGCAATACAGCGGCCAGGCTTGCGCGCGGTCGTTACCTCGTCATCCTCAACAACGATGCTCAGGTGACACCGGGTTGGCTTTCGGCCCTCGTTGCCGCGTTTGAGTCGCGTGAGGACGTCGGCGCGGTCGGCCCTAAGTTTGTCTATCCAAACGGCCGTCTGCAGGAAGCGGGTGCCAGCATCAATCCCGACGGCACGTCGAAGATGATCGGTCTGTTCGACGATCCGGAATTGCCCCGCTTCAACTATCGCCGCGAGGTCGACTACTGCTCGGGCGCCTGTCTCATGGTCGAGACGGCTCAATTTCATGCGATGGGCGGATTTGCGGAGGCGTTCGCTCCGGCTTACAGCGAGGACAGCGAACTTTGCTTGCGGCTGCGTCAGGCGGGTCTCAAAATTCTCTATGAGCCGGCGTCGAAGGTCGTGCACCATCTGAGCAAAACAACCGCTGCCATCGACGAGAGCTTCAAGATGCGCGCGGCGGCGGTCAACCAGCAGAAACTTGTCACGCGCTGGCAGGAGACGATCGATCGTCTCAACGACGTGCGAGTGCTGGCATTCTACCTTCCCCAATTCCATCCTATTCCCGAGAACGACCGCTGGTGGGGTAGCGGCTTCACCGAATGGCGCAATGTCAGCAAGGCCTTTCCGAACTACGTCGGCCACTATCAGCCGCGCCGTCCTGCGGACCTTGGTTACTACGACCTCCGTACGCCCGATGTCATGGAGGCTCAGGCGGCACTGGCCCGCCGCTATGGCGTCAGCGGGTTCTGCTATTATTATTATTGGTTCGGCGGGCACCGCCTCCTGGAGCGCCCGGTGGAGCAAATGCTGGCATCGGGGCGGCCCGACCTGCCGTTCTGCTTGTGCTGGGCCAACGAGAACTGGACGCGCCGCTGGGATGGCGAGAACCAGAACATTCTGATCGGGCAGAAGCACAGCCCCGAAGACGACATCGCCGTCATCACCGACCTCTGCCGCTTTTTTCGCGCGCCGAACTACATCCGCATCGGCGGCCGGCCGCTGCTACTCGTCTACCGCGTCAAATTGTTCCCCGATTTTCCGGCAACGGTCGCACGCTGGCGACGCCATTGCCGCGAGAATGGGATCGGCGAAATCTACGTGGCGAGCATTGAAGCGTTCGACCAGACAGGCAGCCTTGAGGCTCCCGAGCGGTGGGGCTGCGATGCCGGTGTCGAATTTCCGCCGCACGGCTTCGGCAAGGCACGTAAACCGACCTCGCAGATACTCAATCCGCGCTTCGAGGGCATCACCGACGACTACGTCGAGCTGGTGCATCGCTATCTCGACCGGCCGGTGCCGGGGTATCGCCGGTTCCGCGGTGTCATGGCCGGATGGGACAACACCCCGCGCCGCCAGAACAACAGCCTCGTGTTCGAGAACGCGACGCCGGGTGCGTTCCAGGCGTGGCTCGAGACGGCGATCTCAGAGACGCGCGAGCAGGCGCACGGCGACGAGCGCATCGTCTTCATCAACGCGTGGAACGAATGGGCGGAGGGCGCGTACCTGGAGCCAGACACACGGTTCGGACACACTTGGCTCGAGGCCGTCCGCAATGCCCGCGACGCGCAGCGAATGATGAGGGGGTAGGTGGAAGGAAGTGAAGATAGCGGGCGACTTCCCTTCGTCCGCCGAACTGAATCCATTCATTTTCGCGTCCATCACCAAGGATGACGCGATGTCACAAATTAGTCAGTGTTCAGCTTAAACGGGAGTCAGCTATCGACGCCTGGACGACCTATGACCAGCACGTCCTGATGATCATCCCAGGCGCGCTCTATGTATCCGAGTACGCGAACGTCATACATCTGTTCGACGATCTGCAGTGTCCATCGCGGTCGCGCAAACATGACACCGTAGCTATCCTGCTTGAAAAACAATGATTTCATGCTGTGCTGGTAGTCGACATAGCCGTATCCCTGCGCTTCGATCGTGGCTTCGGCGACTTCATACAAATCGTCGGGGATGAGTTTCCATTTGTTTTTCTGAATGAACTCGGCGTGACGCCCCTCGAGCGAGATCAACGCTATTCCCCCGTCGCTCAGAGAGCGTGCGATAAATTTCAAAGCCGTGACAAACAAACCTGATGGAAGGTGCGTCAGTAGGGACCCGCAGAAAATCAGGTCCCATTTGCGGCCGGTATCCAATTCATCAAGGTTCTCTTTTGAGAGCATAGGGATCGCATCGAAATTTTTGACGCAGAAATCGATGTGACCTTCGTAGAGATCGCAGGCGCCTATCGTTGCGGCAGGAAAGAAGGCGCGCAAATGCCGTGTAACGCGGCCCGATCCGCAAGGAAAATCCAAGATGTTTTTTGGCGGCTGGCGGAGGCTGGTGATGAGCGAGGATAGAATCAGGCGGATCGCATCGTAGCCGACGCCCATGTAGTGCGCCGAGTGCCACGCCTCGGTGTTGGTATTCTCTTTATCGTTCGGATCGCGAATGTTGTTCACGCCGCGAGATACATAGTCCGAATGCAGGGAGTCGTAGGTTCGGCAAAGCGCAAGAAGTTGCGTCAGATTTTTCTGGCCGTTCATTGCCATTTCCAATCTCCCGAGTCGCTACGCTACCGCCCATAAACTATCATCCATCGCCAGCATCGACGAGGTGGGCGAGCGCGGTGAGTGTGGGGCGCGCTCGATGCCAGTTCTGGCGGCGGCTAAAATTTCAGCCATGGATGGCGAACAAGCATCTCCAGCTTCGCGCCCTCCTCCTCTTTATTGGTTTCCTGGCGGAGCATGGAACTGCCAAGCACGCGATATCGGCAGAGGATCTGCGGGACAAAGACCCCTTCCATGCCGCCGTCGATGAAGGAACACCAGAGGTCGTAGTCTTCCCAGCCGCTGGTCGAAAACAGAGCGTAACCCCCGCTTTTTCCCAAGCGTCCTTTCGTATCAGCGCCATTGCGTCAACGTAGTTGTGCAGCGCGAATCGATTGGGGTCCCACACGTAGGATTCGCCGATCCCGGCTTGATCGCCGAACATCTCGATCAGGCTGTACGCCGCGTCCGCGCCCGCATTGTTGCAGGCTTGGAGCAACCGTTCAACGGCGAGGGGATATAGCGCATTGTCCGCGTCGAGTACGAATACGTGATCGGTCTCTGCGCGGCTGAAGGCAGCATTTCTCGATACTGCGAGACCGTAATTGGACTCTGCCAACAGCAGCATCGCGCGCCCGAAGCGCGAGGCATGTTTAGTCATCCACCTCTTGGCGACACTCAGGGAGCGGTCCTTGGATTTGTCGTCCACGACAATAAGATTGAGACCCTGATGCGTTTGTTCAAGCACGCTCTGCAGCGCCGCCTCGATGTAGCGCATGTAGTTATAAAGCGTCACGATGACTGTAACTTCCGAAGCGAATGCTTGCGGGTTGCGCAAGTCGAGGACAACCTCGTGGCGGGCGTACTCAGCCATGTCGACTCTTCTCGAGGCTGCTGAGAAATGAAACGATGTGGTTTCCAATGCGCTCGGGAGTGGCCTCATTCGCCATAACGTCAGCGGCCGCTTTGCTTGTGCGCTCGGACGCCAAGCGTCCTTCCTTGCTATCGAGCAGCCACGAAATGAGATTGCCGATGTTGCGGATGTTCGTCTCGAAGTAGTGCGTCGCCGGATCAAAGAACGGTGATTTCAGGCAGCGTGTTGCGACGACAGCCGCTCCGCCGAGAAAGCCTTGCGCCATTCTCTCCCATTCAAAGTAGCCAACGCGATAACGATGAAAATTGAGCATGATCTTTGAGGAGGTCGCCGCAGCAAGGTTGTTCGCATACAGTGCCCTTGCCATGTCGTCACAAGGCTTGGTCGTTTGCGGTGAACTGTTGCTGTAGGCGAGAAAGCAGTATTTGTTTGCCAGCACTGGGGCCGCGCGTGCAAGAATTGCTGCCCGATCTGCCGTGCCATATCCGGTAAGAAATACATCTATGGGACGGTCGCCGAGTTGCATTGGATCGGCAAGGAAAGCCAGGATTTTTGGGTCCATCCATCGAAACAGTGGATGTGAAAAGTCTGTTTGCAACAGGTATTTGTCCCGCGATCTGCGGCTCATTGTCGGCAGGGCGTGCAGCGTTGGCAGTGTCGACGAAAGCGCGACCGCGGATTGGAAATTTATGTCGATCAGCGCCCTGGCGCTCAACATGTATCGGATGGCTGATGAGAACCACGGAGATGGCAGTTGCTCGGTGTTATACGAGATGTGTCTGAGTAGGAAATCGTCGGACCGAAAATGGTCCGGCAGACGCCAGAACAACAGCCTCATGTTTCGAAGACGCGACCAGGGCGCGTTCCTGGCGTGGCTCGAAGCGGCGATCGCCGAGACGCGCGAGCAGGCCGCGGCGCAGACCGCATCGTCTTCATCAACGCGTGGTACGAATGGGCCGAAGGCGCGTATCTGGAACCTGACGCGCGGTTCGGACACACCTAGCTCGAGCCGTCCCGTAACGAGTGCGACGCGCACCGGATAGCAAACGGGTAGGTAGTTTGCATATTGCGAAGGCCTATTGCAGGCGTATTAGCACAATAGATCGCGTCTTGAGCCGGCGGCGTGTTCGCGCAAGAACCCGCTCAGCGAGTTCGTGACGTCTCGGATACGGTCGGTGTAGTTCGCCAGTTTTGAAACATCGGTGGTTTCATTCGGGTCACAGAGCCGATCGAACGCCAATACTGGCTGGCGCGCGCGATCAAACTCGACTTTGAGTTCCGCGGTGACGATGCAGATGTGGCCGTCAAATTCCGATATGGCAAACTCACGATGAGACGACGAACGGTCTTCGACGACGTCTCGGAATGATCGGGCAAACGATTCCGCCGGCAGCGCTGCGCTCGCGTAGTCGGCAATTGTCGCACCGACATCCATAAGCTCGACCAAGGCTGCCGACGTGCGCGCCCTGGATGCCCGCGGGGGCGTCACGATCAACGGCACCCGCAGTGCCGGATCGCTGAAATTAGCTTTGTATATTAGCCCGTAGTCGCCGTTCATCTCCCCGTGGTCCGAGATGAAAATAACCAGCGTGTTGTCGGTTTCGCCACGCTCTGCTAGGA
>LNEA01000003.1 GCA_001464855.1 Rhizobiales bacterium Ga0077530 | reverse complement strand
GCTCGAACACACTCCCAGTGCCCTCGAATGTTCTCTTACGTGGCGCCGGCATCGCTGATGGCGCATGAAGGCGTGCATAAGGCTCGGGCGCATCCCATGGCTCATGCGGCCCGGGAAAACTGACGCAACAAAACCATGGCGTGGCGGCGCTCGTTGCACGTAGATGCGCTCGCGCCAACGCTCCGACATAGGCATCGTAGTAGAGATCCAAAGGCAACGGCGACGCCCGCGCAACAAAAGGTTGGTTTGCAAGCCGGTCTTCCAAGTCGCGCCTGTATTCGTCCCACACACCTCGCTCGCTCCATAGCTCGGTCAAAGCGCATTTCGTCGACGCTAAGGCGTGAGGTCCGGGTATCTCCCTCACGGTATCGAAACCATAGGCGTGGATCAGCTGCGCGGCCTCGAACAGGTCCCCTTTAGGATGCAAGTGCGTTTTTCCGAAGACACTGGTCGCATATCCGGCTTCTCGCACCGCCCGCATCCAATTTGGCCGATCAGGATTCAATGTAGTGTGCTTGTTCTTGTCGATGCCGAACTGATGCGGATATGCGCCCGTCGCTAAACTCAGGCGGCTTGGAACGCACACCGGTGCGCCGGCGAAGGCGCTCTCAAAGAGGCAACCGCGGGCGGCGAGAGAATCCAGGTTCGGGGTCCAATTGTGTCCTCCGACACACCCTAGGGCGTCCGCTCGAAACTGATCGGCAATAACCAAAAGAATGTTTGGCTTCATTGCGCCACCTTTGTTGGATCACTATCCAAACGCTCATCGGCCATGAGCCGCGCCATGAGCGCGAACGAGGGAAAATTCTGGCTCTGGGTGGTCCAGAAACGGGGTCAAGCTCGGAGGTTACGGGCTCTA
>LNEA01000002.1 GCA_001464855.1 Rhizobiales bacterium Ga0077530 | reverse complement strand
TTAGGTCTCATGCTCCACTCCTCAGGGGGTGACGATGAGCTCGAAATCCTCCGTTCCTCAAGCCGCTAGTTTTGTCTCACATGTGCTGATGTCGGACACCACACACCTGACCAGAACGTGCCGAAGCCGCCCTTGGCGGTCGCGTTCGTGAGCGCCTTTACGCCGATCTTCCTCAGCTCGGCGAGGTTGCCGTAGTCGAGATAAGACTGCTTGATATTGACGTCTTGCAACGCCTCGTAGGTCTTCTGGCGTATGGCGTTGGCCATGTCGTTCTGCAGCGTCCTGTATTCGCTGGCGACGCTCTTGCCGTTGAAGATCTTCTCCGGCGTGAACTCGTCGAGTCCCTTCTTGATCTCTTGAGCAGCTTCGAGCGAATAGGGCTTCTGTCCCGCATAGTCGGCCTTGATAGCCTCGAAGGCCTCTTCCAGCGCCTTCTTGCGCCCTGGCTCAGCTGTGGCGGCGATGCGCTTCATGACCGGTGCGAAGAGGTCGTCCACGGTGATCTGCGCCGGGCTGGTCTTCAGTGCTGGCGCGATCGTCTCTTTGAACAGCTTTTCCGCCTCACGGGTAGCCTGGACGCCGATGTCGGTCTCACGGCCCAGGATGCCTTTCTTCAGCGCAGTGTCGGCTCGGGTGACCGGTTCGCCAGCGGTCTTGATGCCTTTGATCTGGTTGCCGACCCGAGTGAGGAATGGCGCACCGGCCTTGAATGACTGGATGCGCGTTGCTTCCTTCACTGTCGGTGTGATGGCGCTCTTGTAGATCGTCTCGCCTGCACCCGAGAGGCTGCGACCGGCGACACGAAGAGCTGGCTTTACAGTGGCACTCGCAGCAGTCTTTGCGATGGCCCCAGCAGCTCCAGCGCCTGCGAGCGCCGAAGCACCGGACGCATATCCCATGACGGCATCCAGGTGGCGCTGCTCCTCCTCCGGAAGGCTCTGGTAGAACTGCTGCGCCTTGGTCATGAGCGACTTCACCGCAGGCTGGCTTGCGGCCTTCAGACCCACGCGCTCCAGAGCGTTTTTGATCGGTGCTGGGGTGATGGCGTCGGTAACCGCGCCCGCTACGTCGCCAGCGGCTCCGGCCGCTTGACCGCCCGCATCAAACATTGCGGAGTGAAAGCCTTGCTTGCCAGTGACCACGCGCTTAGCGGTCTGGGCGATGTTCGTGACGCGCTTGTTTATCGCCGAGCCGATCTCATGCGCGACCGATGAGCCTGAAGGCGCGAGCGTGTAGCCGTACTTCTTGGCGTAGGTGGCGATGTCGTTATCGGCGAGGCCTTTGGCCTTCAGCTGGGAAACCTGTGCTTTGGTGAGCTGCATATTATTTGCCGAAGAGGCCACCGAAGAAGCTGCCGATCGATCCTAGGAAGCCGCTACCGCCCGCTGACGGTGACACGTTGGTGATACCGAGGGTGCTGGTGAAAATGTTTTCTTTGTCGTCGTCGCTCGGTGTCACGAGCGGCGGAAGCGCACCGGCTAGATCGAGCGTCACGTTCTGCGGGTTCAAGCCCTGGCGGCCAGCAAGCTCTTCAAAATTGGCTTTGAAGTTGTCGTACTGCTGCTGCTGTGAAGCAAGCTTGCCGTTGAGCAGGTTTTGGAATTCGCCGCGCACGCTCTCCGGTAGGAAGCCGCCTTCTGGCTTGAGGTAGCCGTTGAACTTCGCAAATGCGCCCGCGAAGATGTTTCCCGACTTGGCAGCATTATCGTACTCAGTCTCGCGCACGACTGAGTTCGGATCGAGGCTCTTCATAAAGCTGAAGACGAGCGCGAGGTCGGCAGGACCACCGACGCCGTCTGTAATGATCTTGTCAGCTGCGAGCTTCTGGCTGACGATCACGTTGTAGTCCTTCACGATTGGGCTGCCGAGGAACTGTCCGAGCAAGGCCCTTTCGTTGTCGATCATGGTGTTCGAGCTGCTACCTCCGCTTGATGGGACAGCGCCCAGATCTTTGACCGTCTCGCCCGTCTTGCTGTTGATGAGGAAGCGGCGACCGCCTGCGTCTACAACTTGGGTGTCTGCGCTCGCGAGGCTGTCGCCGGCAGCTGAGATTGCCTCTTCCGGCGTCTTCGCGTTTTGGATGCGGGTGAGGGTTCGGTTATCCGCGCCGTTGGCGGCTGCTTCCAGCATCACCTTGAGGATGTTCTCGCGGTCGGTGCGCTGCTGCGCGAGGCCTTCTTTGGCTTGGTCGAGCGCGACCGTGCGCTCATCGGCTTGCCGCTTCTCTGCTTCGTTGAAGTCATCGCGGTTCAGCTGCAGGAGGAACTTCTTGTTTTCGATCTCCTGCTCAAGCCCACCGAACTCCGCGTCGATGGCGCGTGTCACCTGGTCTTCAGCAAGTGCGATGTTGCCTTGGATAGCGCTCGCGGCCGCTGCCAGGCCAAACGTCTTGGCAGCTCGGAGGCGCTCTATGGCCGCTTGCTCACCCTGGATGACAAACGTCGGTGCTTTGCGATCTTCCGAAGTGTTGTAGGCGTCGAGCGATTGGCTCTGAACATTGCGGATCTGATCGTTGAGTTCCTTGAGCTGCTTGCTGAGGCCTGGGATGCCCGCGGCGGTCTCAAGCTCTGCCGTCTTGGCTGCCTTGGTGCCGAGCTTGGTCTGAGTGTCGGTGATGCCTTTGGTGAGATCACTCTTCTCAGACTGAAGTCGGTCCTGCTCGGGTGAGTTCTGGAAGTAGCTACTGAAATCCATCGTCGCGTAGTTCGGTATCTGTGCTTGCGGAAGCTGGGGCAGATTGAGAGGTGTCGAACCAGAGAGCGTGGAAACATCGACGGGTGCACTGGTGTCGATGCTGCCGATGGCGGTCGACGCCGTCGTCGAGGGAATGATCGCACCGCCGCTTGCTGAGTAGGTTGGCTGCGGCGCTGCTACGGCCGGAGCCGCTGTCTTGGGCGCAAGTGCTGCGTTTGGGGCGATGCTCTGCGGAGTGACCGCACCGGGAGCGACGTTGATCGCGCCGAAGTTGATCGGCTTGCTTTGGTTCGTCGAGAGGATGGATGAGTAGGACGGCATATTATGTGAATGTTACGGACCGCCACGATCCGCCTTGATAAGCCCACAGCTTGTGCGCTGAGGTGTCATAGACGAGCGCAGGCGTTGTAGCAGGCGTGCCTGTCGGAGTTCCGTTCATGTAGGGTATGTAGATGAAGCCGTCGTCGGTGCTGGTGCCCAACGATGAGTTGTTGAGTCCAAGACCGGAAGAGCCAGAAATGTTGAGGAATCGGTTGGTGAGCAGGCTGTAGATGGTGCCGTCCCAGTCGAGGCGAATCGAGTTGAGTGAACCGAAAATTTCGAGGAGCGTATCGAAGCCGCCAGAGTTCGGGCCGGTGATGGTGAGCTTCTTGAGAACCTTGTCCCAGGTAAAGCCGGCGTCTCCGCCGAGTAGGGTACCGCCGTCATTGTATTGAACGTGAGTGTCGCCGCCGCCCGCTGCTGCGGTGGCGCTGTGCCAGGCGTTGAGGATGGTGTCGTAGAAATAGAGAACGCCGCTCACGATGCGGAACTGCTGAAAGAAGTTGCGAGGTCGTCCCGTGGGTGTGGCGCCTGATGCGACAAAGCCGGAGATGATCCGGATGTCGGTCTCGTTCGATGTTGGCAGCTGAGGTTCTTTGTAGACCATAGATTAAGAGAGAGCGGGCACGCCTACGTCAGCACGCGAGTGTGTCGGTGTTTCAATCGGATCGCCCCAGACCTGGATGTTTCGTAGTCGTGGCGCACCATCGGCAAAGTTCAGCAATAGCTTCAGTTTGCGAGCTTCAAGCGTGCAAAACAGTTCTTTGGTTCGTACAGGGCCGTTGTCCGCAAATGATGCAGTGCCTGCGACGAACTCTGAGCTCAAGTCGTCAGGTTTCAGCGTCACGATAACTTCGTCGTCCTCTTGCAGCTGACCGTCAAAGCCGAGTACCACCCGACCCACTTGGTACCAGCGCTTCAAGTCTATGTAGATGGTTTCAGCTGGAGCGACGGTACCTCCCGCGCCTTCCGTGGCGAGTGAAATACGGTAGAGCTTGCCGAAGAACGTACCAACGAAGATGTTGCTGGTCTTAGCGCTCGCGACGACGAGTGTAGCGATGTCTAGGTCATCGCCGAAAGCCCAAGGCTGAAAGTAGGCTGTCGGCATCGCCGGTGTCAGCTTGCCGAAAGATGACACGCGGTTGGCTCCACCGAAGAGTAATGCGTCTCCGAGAACGTCGGCGGCAAACTGCGTCGGTATCGTGTATTCCGGTGTGTTGCCGAGCGTGCCGAAGTAGGGGAGCACGAGCTGCGGCGGTGTGCTGAAGTTGAAGGCGAAGACCCCGCGCGTGGTCACTGCTTCCATCGCTGAACCGACGCGCCTGATTGAAAGGATGTTTGCGTCCGGTATCTCCCATTCGCGCTGCCATGAGCTTTGATTTGTGTCCCAGAAGATGATGCGCGAGCGACCGCGGCTGTCTGGGAATGTCGTGACGTTTTTGGTGATGCCGGCGACGAGGTACGTGCCGTCGTCGGATATGCAGTTCACTCGGTCATCGGTGTCGAAGTCGAGTGCATGACCTGTCACGTTTAGACCGCCCGCGCCATCATCTTCCAGTTGGCCGATGTAGCGACCGTTACCGAAGTAGCGTCGGTCGAACAGCTGATGCACTGGGTGCCAAGGCGTCTCTTCGATGTCGTCGGTATACTCGTCGTTGTTGAACGACGGCGTTCCGTTTAGGTCGCCGTAGTAGCCGATAGCTGCGTGTCGGAAATACCAAACGTTTTTCTTGCCGTCGCTGTGGTTCATCACGAATAGCCCGTTGGCACCATCCGTCATGCCTCCGAGTGCGAGTGCTGCGTTGAGGTTCACGGGGGCACTGTCGGCTTCGAGAGCAATTGAATAGAGGTATCCGTCGTCTCCCCAGATATAGAGCTTTCCGTAGCCGGTATCAGGATCAACATGGTCCATCGCCCATGCGAACGGCGTGTCTTGGATGATGCTGCCGGTGAGGTCCACTGGTTCAGGTGACACTTGAAGGATGCCGACTTCGTCACTTGCCAGGAATGGATCGCGTACAACGGTCATGCCAGCGAGCTTGTGCCACAGGCCCTTGTCTTGCACTTGCGATGACGGTGCGATGCCAGTGAGGAAGTCTTTTTCGGTGAGGTCGAGGATTTGTTTCATAAGGTAAAGCTAGAAATTGACGACACGCCACCATGCTCTGATGTATGCGACGGCCAGGGATTTAGCTTTACCGGCCGTGATGGCGCCTACCGAGGCCTGCGGTGCAAGAGTCGATAGGGCGGCTCCTGCGTTGGCATTGCTTCCCGTTATGATGGCCACGAGATTGTTGTCGATATAGTAGTACGCCGAGGTATTGGGTCCTTGGGGTACTACGAATATGTTCAGCTTCTGGTACGTGATGGTGTTGGCCGTTGTCGAGGATATGCCGGTATTCTTGAACTGCATTGCTGCGGCGCCCGGCTTAGCAGCCGCTATCCAGTTTGGACCTCCACTCGTCGCGACAAAGAAGAAACCCTGTATACCGGCGAGGCTCGCATCAGACGGTGCGTGATCTTGGTCCTCGTAAGTCGCAATCAGACCGACCTTAAACATCGTGGAGGTCGCATTCGTGCTCGACGCCGCGATTAGTGCTTCGAATAGAGGTGAGGACGAAGCGTTGAAGTACGCGCTGCCGCCCCATGTGATGACGGCTGCACCGTCCCCAGCGAGCGCATTAGCGTTTGAGTTTGCGGCAGCGCCTGCAAACATGACGACATTGCGACGTCCCAAATCGTCGATCGAGTAACCTCGTGTGGTCGGAGAGTATGTCGCCGCGGTCGCATCTTCGTCAAAGGTGAAGGCTCCGCCTGGGCAATCCGTTCCGATGGCGCTGTCCGCTGTGAGATTTCCCATCCTGCCAGGTGCGTCACACGCGATTTGGCCGTACGTCGAGTATTCAGGGCCGTTCAGCAAGAATGGCCACATGCTCGCCAGGCCCGAAGACGAGGTAGTGCCAAGTGTCACGCGAACGCCGGAGTGACCAAAGTTGGGAGAGGAGGTAGCGCTGACCGCAAGGAGTTGGCCCCACACGTCGCTCGATGTTGCGATAGCAAATAGGGGGGTGGTGTGGTCCGGCGAGTCGTTAGCGATTGAAAGCAATCCCCACGGCGTAGAGCTTCCAATGCCTACAGCTGTAGCGGCGTTGGCGTAGATGCCGGTGCCGTCCGTAGATGTCGCCCACTTGCTATCCGCGACGCCTCCTCCACCTCCGCCATCATCGCTGCCGTCGCATAGGCCAGCAGAACCGGTGATTGCAGTGCAGAAGGAAGGCCAGGTGCTGCCGTTGACACCGCCGAATGAGAAGCTGCTAGCCGATAGTGCGGTCGTGGTTGCGTTGGTCGAGAAAAGGTTGCCTGCAGTCAGAGCGGTCGAGGAAGCGTAAGGGAACTGCGATGCTGCCTTCGTCGAAGAAGAGAAGAAGACGCCTTGGCTCCAGATGCTGGTCGTCGTCGCTGCTGTAGACGTGGCGTATGTCAGGCCGTTGTTGAACAGGTAGGCAAAGCCAGCTCCCCCTCCGGTCGTGTCGTCTTCACAGCCGAAGCGGCCGTCTGTCCACGTGAGCATGTTTCCGGTGTTGCAGTTCGCAAGCCCCGCACCGTAGTAGAGCGTTGATGTCGCGTAGCTCGCCGATATGCCTGTAGTCGAGGCGTATGCAAATGTCTGAAGCGCTGTCCAAGTGTTGGCGTTGCCGACATTCAAGCCAACGGTTCGGGCGATGCCTCCGTTGTACGCTCCGGAGAAGGTGAGCGAGGCATTGGTGGCCGTGAGGTCGGCCAGGTTGGAGCCGAGTGCGATGCCGCTGATGGTTGAGTTGGTCAGCATGGCATTTGCCACGCTGCTGCATGTAGTGGCGCCCACGGCCGAGATGGCGGTTACAACCTGATTTGTGCAGGCTGCTGCGCCTCCGTAGGCCCCGAGGATGCCGGTCGTACCCATGAGGGCTAGAGCATTGGTGGTGCCAGATACCGTGAGGCCGGTGGTGGAAGCGTGCTGCGCGGAGATCTGCGTGGTGGACGCGTATGGGAACTGCGAGGCTGCTTTCGTGGACGAGGAGAAGAACACTCCCTGAGTCCACAGTGAGCTGCTGGTCGCCGATGTCGTCGTTGCGAAAGTCGTTGGATGCGTGAAGGCGTCGTAGCTCGAAAGCTTGGCGTTGAAGATCACCCAGTCAGCAGCAGAGAGGCAGCCGGGAATTGAGCCGGACGCGACGTCGCATGAGATTGAAAGCGCTCCGCCAAGCACAGAGCGGCTTGCCGTTGTCGTGATGCCACCACTGCTCGATACGGTGCCGGTAGCGACAGTCGCGACGGTGTTGTCGCTAGTGCGATAGGCGACGCCGCTGGTGGTCCACGGGGTCGATGTCGATAAGCCTCCGAAGCTCAGAGTGACTGCGGCAGATGTGGTCGTCTTGATGATTGGGAAAGTAGCGGCGATGGACGTGGTGGCCAGGCCGTCACTGCTGCTGCCCGTTGCGTCGGTGCCGTCACAGAGGCCTGCGCCTCCGGTGATCGCAATGCAGAATGCGCTCCAAGCGTTTGACGTGACGCCGCCGAATGAGAGCGTGCCGATCGTCTGGTTGGTGGATGAAGCGACGCCGAAGGATGCGTTGGTAGTAGATGAATTTCCGAAGGTTTGTAGAGCAGTCCAAGTGTTGGCGGTGTACGTCTTCGGAATGGTCGTCGAGGAATGCGCGAAGTAGGTAGCGGAGGTGGTCGAGAAGAGGTCGGTCTGCGTCTTCCACCAATCTGCTGAGCTGGTGCTGAAGAAGTTGCGTTGTGTCTTCCAAAAGTCGGTCGAGGTCGTTGAGAAGAGATTAGTGACGCTCATCCAGTACGCGACGGATGTCGTCGAAAAGAAGCTTGATTGCAACTGCCACCAGTCGGCTGATGTGGTTGAGAAGAAGCTGGTCTGCGTCTTCCAAAAATCCGCGGATGTGGTGGCGAAGAAGTTGCGCTGTGTTTTCCAATAGTCGGCTGAGGTCGTGGAGAACGCCGATAGTCCGCTCAGATCGGCAAAGGTTGGAAGGCCAAGCGATGACGTCGAGGTGAGGGTGTAGGTTTTATTGGCGTTCCCGACGAGGAGTTGGCCGTAGCGAGGCGGTGTCGTAGTGCCAGTTCCGCCAACTGCGGGTGCGTAGGCTGCTGCGGAGGCTAGTCCTGGCACGATCAAATACAGAGCGAGGGCGAGTAGGAAGAAGGCAACGAAAATGAGGCGCTTCATACAGTCTTCAGTATACCAAGGCTTTTAGTGGCTCCGCGGCTAATGACTCGTCCGGTGCTGTATTGAATGTGATCGTGACGTTGCCGTCGTAGGCGTAATCCAAAGTCTCGAACTGCTTTTGCCGCGCCAGAGCTACTTCGATGACGCCGTTGTCCGGCTCCGTGGCCAATGTGAAAACGGTATTGACGCTGTCGATGTCGCCCGTCAAATCCACCCATTCGATGGTCGGCGTACTGCTGGAAATGTTGGCGACGATGTAGGCCAGTATCGCCGCGAACGTCGTCTTCTTGGTCGTACCGCTTGCTGCGTGCGTCGTGTCGGACACGTCCACTACTGGCGCGAGGTCGGTCCCCACTATTTGACCCGATGCCAGCTCCGTCAGTTCGCTGATGCGCTTGTTGCTCATACAGATTTGGCGAGATTAATCCATGGATTGCCATCTCGTATGAGGATGAAATCGTTGTTCTCGGCGACGAGGAAGCTGGCGTCTTCACACAGCAGAAGCTCGGTAGTGAGGCTCTTGTCGAGCATGTCGAGTGCGGCCATGTGCTTTGCGCTGTTGGACAATGTTGCGGCGTTCTTCCCGAGCGAAGAGAGGACGGCAACATTCTTGCCGGTGTTTGATAGCGAAGCTGGGTGTTTGGTTTCATTGTTCATCGTGAGCTGTCGACGCGCGGTCGCATGACGGTCTTCTCGTCCTTCGACCGCTTGGAAAGATGCTGCGAGAGCGCGACTTTGCGATCTCTGATCTGTTCCTTGACCTCCGCGTAGACCGGCGCTTCCGGCTTATTCACCGCGAGCCAGTCACGCGATGCGATGAGCGATAGAAGTCGGTGGAATGGTGCCGGGATGCCTGGCGTCTTCGTAGTGTCGTCTGCATTGAAGTAGGAGCCGGTGCGCGTGAAGACGACGCGAATGCCGTTCTCCATGTCGTAGTTCGGAACCGGATCTAGGAATATCGAGGTGGCGAACTTGTCGTAGCGCGTGGGCGTGCCTAGGTTGTCGTCGTTCCTTGCGAAGATGCTCGCGGTGTTTGGATCGCCCTGAGCGTTCACTGCGCGAAGCTTGACATACACACCCTGAGGGTCCTTCACGAACACCTCGTAGATGTCCAGGATGGAGTTCCCCTCTTCGTCGGCCGTGAAGCTGTAGTCTGCTTGGCCCTCTTCCAGGTCGATAGTGGCGACTGGATAGTCTTCATGGTTGGCGTCGTCGAACTGCCACTTCGCATCGGACGCGAAGATGAGCGGCAGCAGCTCGTCGAGTGCATCGTTGAGGAATGCAGCGAAGTCGGCCAGGAGCCCTTCGTTACCGCTGATCGTGTTGCGGCCGAGGTTAGTCCACTTCTCGCAATCCTGGATGAGACCAGTCCTATTTGTCGTGTCGTTGAAAGGTTTGCTCATATGCGGGTTGGTGCGGCAGAGCGTTCTAGACCCTGCGCCGCATCAGCCCGCAAAGGCTGATGTGGGCGTTAGCCCATCGCGACCCAATACAGCTGCTCGCTGGTGACGAGCACGTCGGTGTCGAGGCCGATGGTGAAGCCGTCGTCTGCAATGGTGATGCCATTGGAGCTAGCGGCAGTTCGAGTACCGGCGGCTACGGTTTTGAGGCCGTGAGCTGCGGTCATACCCTCGAACCATTCCATCGAGTCGCGCGAGGTGAGGTTTTGAACCCTCACGTATCGAGGACGGAAGCCTGTCGTGATCTTCGTAGCAGCGACAGTGCCGGTGTCCAGGAACGCGCCCTGCGCTACGTTGCGAACATGATGAGAGCTTTGGCTTTGTGTGATTGCCATAGGCGTTATGCGTTATCTGATACCTCCTTATTGCTCATGGCCTTCGACTTGCCCTGCGCGTTCATCAGGAAGTAATTCGCGATCGCTTCCTGTGTCTGCTGCTGGCTTTCCATGATGACCTGTGCCACCTGCTTCGGTACGTGGACGTACTCACCCTTGCGGATGTTGAGGCGGTAGCCGTTGAGGATCACAGACTCTGTAGAGCCTGGAGCCTCCCCGTGGCCAAGCGGGATCATTATCGGCACCTTCTCCTGCTTCTCGAGCTTGCGACGCATTGCGTCGGCCTTTCCGACGGGTTCAGTCGGTGCTCTCTGCTCGCCAGGAGTTTTAGGTGCTTTTGGTTTCTTCGCCATAGATGATGACGTTAGCTATTAAGCGGTTACTGAGTGCTCGATGCGGAGGCCGAAAGCCTCGTTCAGGCGGGTAGCGACGAACGTCGCCTTCCAGCCCGTAGTCTGGCGCTGGTCGAGCGGGTCAGCCGAACCTGCCGAGCCGAGTGGCTTGATGATGTTCTTCATCGCGTTACCAGCGATGCGGCTCTGAGCGTAGAAGTCGGCACCTATGATGAGCGTGCCGTACACGTCGATGCCGGAGTCGCCCGCGCCCGTGAAGACTTTAGAGTTTGTGCTCTCGATGAAGCGAACCTCGTCGAGTGCACCGATCTCGCCCGGAAGCGCCTTGCGCTGTCCGTACTTCTCGACCGGGATGAAGCCCGTGAGTTCCTTCAAATCGAAGGTCGTGTTCGGATGCACGAAGCCGATGAAGGCTGCATCAACCGGGGAGGTGCCGACGCCGTCTGAGGGGTCGATCATCTCGGTGATCTTCTCCGCGTTGTTGTTTTTAAGCGTTCGCACTGCCTCCTTGATCTCAGCGCGTGAGATCTTCATCGCGGCCGCGACTTCAACGCGCGCGGTGGCGGTCGAGGCGTACTGGATGGTGGTGCCAGCCAGGAGCACGTCGCGAGTCAACTGGTCGAGCGTATTGCCCGCCTGCTGCGCCAGAACGCTGCTGGCTTCCTTCAGTACCGGATCGCTGGTCGTGAAGAGAAGCTTATCGGTGAGCGTTATGTAGTCACCGTACTGGTTGACAGTGGCGCTTACGTCCGTCTTGGAAAGCCTGCTACCGGCAGGCGTAACACCCTCGGTAAGAGCAGTGGTAGCTGCAGTCAAAAGGCTGTAGCGACGGAATTTAATAACGGTAGAGTCGCCCTCCGGAAGATCGCGCGTCTGCGCGTACAGGAGGTGTATGAGACGAGGCATTGCCTTCCTGAGAAGGCGTCGATCGTAGTAGTTAGCTACGCCTGGATCGATCTGAGTTGTAGTCGTAGGCATAGAGCCTGAAATCTAGCTGGATAATTCAGCGGTTCTTTTTCTCCCATTCGTCGAATTCCTTGTCGGACATCTTCGAGAAGTCGGGGAGCTTGGTGCCTTTCCGAGCAGGACCGCTGCGGGTTGGCGAAGGCGTGTTGTCTGCAGTCTCTCTCGCGGCTGCCATGCGTTTCAGCTTGCCAGCTACAAGATCGTCTGCTGCGGCCTCGAGCGGGTCAACGCCGAGGCGCTTAGCGGCGTCCAGGATGTACTTGTGGTCGTCCGGATGTGTAAATCCAGCCGACCTGATCTCAGCTCTGGTCGCTCTCGCGTTCGCTTCCTCTATCTGCTTGGAAAGAGCAGAGGTGTCGTCCTTTCGGGTGCGACGTGCGGCTGGAGGCTCATACTTCTCGCGAAGTGCTTTTGCGTCTGCCTCAGCCTTCTCTGCGCGGCGTTTCTGGTCTTTGAAGGCCTTGGCGTCCTTGCGGATCTGCCCAAGATCTTCTTCCTGATCGCCGCCCTGGTTTTCTTCAGCGGCCTCCGTAGAGCTTTCAGTCTCCGTGGTGTCCTGCTGGGTAGTCTCTTCCGCTGCCTCGGTCGTCTCTTCGGTGGACGACTGGACCTGTTCTTCATCTGCCATAAGGGGTGTTGTTACGCCGGTCCGATAACCGGCAATTGCTAATTGGATAATACCACTCACCGCGCTTCGTTCTGCGTTGAGGGCTGTGGATTAGTGCGCGCCTTGCGTTTCATCTCTGAAAATGCGGCTTCGATACTCAGCTTTGCTTGGCGGCTCGCTCGGACCAGCTCACCAAGTTCTGAGTTTGGACGGTTGAGGTCGTAGCTGACCTCTGAGACGTGCTCGATCAGCGCTTCCTCGACCAGTGCAGCAAGTGGCTCGTTCGCGAAGAAGGACTTGAGCAACCCGACCTGCGCGTCGCTTAGCTTCATACGGTAGGTGCAGCTGGAGCGACTTCAGTCGGTGCACCTGTTACAGCTGGTGCGGTCGGCACTTCGGTTCCTGACGCTCGCCCGGTGCCCAGAGTGATCGGCGAGCTGCCTGCCTTCTCCACGATCTGATTGAACAGGCCTTTCAGAACCGGGTCTTGCAAGGCGGTGGGGAACTTGGCGAGCACCTGGAAGAGATTGAACAGCGTCTCCATAGCCGCTTCCTTGTTCTCCTGCTCCCCGGTCGTGATGACGTCGGTGTTGCCCTCCCAATCGTCGAAGAACTTGTCAGGGAAGGCGAAGGCCTTGCGAGCGCCAGACTGGATGTAGGCGTCTCGAGCTGCAGAACGGACGAAGCCTCTGTCGGCCTCGGTCGGTATAGCGGTGCCAGGCGAGAGCAGCACGTCCTTCGCAAATCGCATCTCTTCGATCTGCGCCAGCGCGTCGCTCAAGGCTTCTAGCTCCTCTGGCTGCAACTCAGCAGTGAGGTCCTTCGCCTTCTTTATCTCTTTGACGATGTACGGCAGCACCCAGTCGCGGAATATCTCCTGTATGAAAAGTCCGGCTTCCTGTCGTCGGTAGACGAACATGGAGCCAGCTTCGCGGTTGAGCTGCGCTGCGAGGCGGAACGGCGTACCGCTCGGCATCGTGGCACCCGTCATGGCTTGGTAGGTCGACGTGCTGTTCTCTGCCTGTGAGTTCCAATCCTCGATGAGCTTGTCGAAACCGCCGATGGATGATGGGACGTTGTTGACCTGGGTCACCTGGCCGTTTGGCCCGGTCGTGATGATCTGGCCCTGCTCCAGATCGGTGAGGATGTTCTTCGCCTCGATGCTGCTGTCGCTCGACTGGAAGACGATTTTCCCTGCGAGGTCGAGAATATCCTTCTTCTGCTTCACTCCGTAGTTGGTCCACACCTGCGCCTCGAAGAGATCCTCGACGACGCCAACGCCTAGCCCACGGCCATCCACCTGCTCCCACTCAAGATACTTGTACGGGTCTTCGTCCTCGATACCGCCGTAGAGCGTGACTCCCTCGGTCTGCGTCTTGTTACTCTCATCGAGCACGATGACGTGCATCTGGCGCTCGTACTCATCCTCGCTGCCGTAGTCGTCGCCATATTCCTCGCTGGTCCCGCGCAGGAAGCAGGTCGGCAGCACGCCGTGCACCTCCCACACCTCGACGTAGTTGCCAGGCGTATCGTTCTCGTTAGCCACTTGATTGGCAGCCTGCGCAGTCTGGGTCTTCTTAGCGGCGGTGATCGCGTCATCGATGTTCTTCCAGCCCTTCGGAGTGTTCGTTTTCAGCTCGGCCGGGGTGTAGTAGTGGCGCTCGATCTTCACGCCGCTCCGGATGTCGACTTGGTCGGTCACTAGATCGCGCCACGGCACGACGTGCAGCTCTAGATCACCGTTGCGCACGGTCTTCTTCACGAGGACGCCGCCGTATTTGGCGCGGGTCTGGCCCATGCGGTTCAAGAACTTGCCGAAGTGGCTGTCCTTCATCCAGTTGCGGTTCTTGAGTGAGAGCATGAACGACTGGACATAAGCTTTACGGCCCGGCCGGTCGGACTGGATGTGCACATCTTTGGTGTCGAGGTCGGTTGCGCGCGTGGCGACGTTCACGCGAAACTTGGTGATGTTGTAAAACGGTTTCTCTCGGCCCAACGTATCCTTGGGGCCGCTCGTGAATTGCGAGTTGTGATAGAGGTCGATGGTGCGCAGCGTTTCGTACTGCGAGAAGTCATAGCCTTCAGCGACGGTCACTTTCTTAGAGCGATAGTCGTCGCGCTGCTTCCTGACGAACTCGTAGATAGTTCCCATATGAGGGCGGTGAGATCAGTGTAGCATCTTTTTTGACTGTCAAGGTGTGCAGAGCATGTGGGATTGGTGGAAATACAAGCGCGAGATTGCGAGCTTAGATAGATGGGAGCGCAAGGAGCGAGCCGCGTTTGATAAGCGAGTCGCTGTCGCGAAAAGAGAAAAGACGAAGCCGCCTGATGAAGGCGAAATTGTAAGCCTGGTTTGGATGATCGACGAGCTTCGCAACGGCGTCATAACAAAGCAGCTGATCAAGGAAGCCAATGCGCTTTACGTTCCGACGCCGAAAATTAATGATCCGGCGTGGGAAGAAGGATCGTCGTCGCCACGACGGTATCTGACGGTGGCAGCTGCGGCAGCGTTGCGCGCATCGATCCGCGAGGAACGCAATCAGCGTTGGCAGTTCTGGGAGTTACGGGTGAAAGTGATCGGTCTTCTTCTGACCGGCCTTACCGGAGCCGTGGGTACGCTAATTGGTTTGGTGGCGGTGCTCTACAAATGACATGGAGGGGACATGGAAGTCGTGCTCAGGGTAAGGGCGCTTGCTGCCAATGATCAGTACAAGGATACCGCCCGCGTCTATTGGAGTCAGCGGAACAATGTGAGCAATGGGTCGATAGCTCGCGTAATGGTCAATGGCAGAGGTCCGTACTTTCTGGCGATGAGGGGTACCGGCGACGATAAACGGGATACCATCGGGTTGGATCACTTGAACCGCGAAGATATGGGTCTGACGCTTGATGAAGAAGCCAGGTTTACGTTCGAGCACGCCAACCCGCTTCAGAGCGTACGATGGGCCATGAATTCGGCCGATCCAGCAGGCAGAATCGCTACGTGGATCGCGCTAGTGTCGTTCGCTGTCGGCGTTCTGTATCCGATCGTCTATGACGTACTGAAATGGCTGCTTTTCAAAGCCATACCATAGGTCTTCAGCGCGCCTGGTTCTGCGTCTGCTTCTGCCGCGTAACGGACACCTGGATGCGTTCGCGGTCCTTGCGCGCCGGATCGAATATCGACATCGCACCACTGCCCGCGAGCATAGACAGGCCGTAGCGTGCGGCTGACATCAGGTGGTTCGGGCACTTCGGATCTTCTATGCCGACGTTCTCGCCGTCCTTGGTGATCTTCCAAGCATAGCCTTCGACCTCCGCATGAATGTTGGTCGAGGTGCGCGTGTAGCTGATTGGTAGGCCCTGCACTTGCTTGATACCGAAGTCGACGCTGTCGGCACCCTTCTCGCATGGAATGACAGGTATCTGGTGAGTCTGAAGCTCAGCGATGCTCTTAGGTTCTGCGCTATCAGCGATTACCGGCGCTTTTGGTAAGCCCTTGAAGGTCGCCGCGAGGTGCTGGTTCAGCAGCTCAGTTTGATAGAGCTTCTCGTCGAGGATGTAGCCGCCGTTGTACCAATAGATTGCGACGATCGCAGCTGGATCTGGGTCAAAACCGAAGTCAAGGCCGTAGCCAAGCAGACGCGCCTCGTGCGGGACGCTGTCGATGATCTTCCAATTTTTATAGATACGACCAAGCACAACCTCGGGGCTTAGCCCCTCGATCATCTGCCAGTAGTAGGACGGGTTCGTTTGCTTGTACGCTTGATAGCGTGTTGCCGTATTGGGATCGATGTTCGGCGCGTTGTCACGCCACGTGCCTGGAATGTAGAGCGCATCTTTCGCCTCACGCTTGAGCCGTGGAATGAAGAAGCCAGGCGCCTGCGGAGCGGGTTGAAGATCGAAGAAGCGCTTGATGATCCAGTGGTTCTTTGGCGGCGTGTTGAGCGTGAAGATTATGCGAATGCTTCCCTTGGTAGTTCGCAGAGAGTCGTCGAGCTTCATAAATTCGCTCTCACCGATCTCCTCCGCCTCCTCGTTCCAAAGAAGGTTGTACCCAGCCAAGGATTTCAGTTTTGCTGTCTGACTTCCTGACCCAGCTTTGTAGCCATGAGCTTGGATGCTGTTGACCCCATAGCCCATGCGCATGTTGTTCTCAGTGATGTCGAAGGCGGCCCGGATTTCCTCCTCTTCCACTCGGTCAATGAGCTCTTGCCAGCACGATGTGCGGATGTCCTCCTTGACCGCACGCAAGATAGCGCCGCGCGTGTACTCCTTTCCCATGACTTGAGAGACTACGTAGCGCGATGCGGTGCCGGAGCGGCCGTTGCCGCGGCCTCCCATCAGGAAGGCGTAGCGCCAGCCCTTGCGCTCAAAGAGCGGGATATGGGACTCGTGGATCTCGAAGTTCACTTTGACGTCGGTCATTTCTTGCGGATGGTGATCTCGACGCCTTTGATCTCAACGGGGCCGCCGTCTTCACCCGTTACTTCGTTGAGACGGGGCAGGAGCGTCGAAGCGAGCTTGAGCAACATCGCTTTCTTGAATTCGCTGTAGTTTTCCGCGGATGCGTCGCCTTTGAGAACGGCATGAATGTCTTTAAGCGCCTGGTTTCGGACGTCGGCCGCAAGCTGCCTGTCTTGGAAGCTCTTACCGCCTTTGCCTGTGCCGATAGTGGGTGATGCCATATTTCCCGAGCAAGCTTGACACTCGAATTATACCATGGCCTTCGCGCGCAAGCGGATCTCAGTAGCGGCTCCGTGGACAGTGATGCGCAGTGCGTACTGCGGGCTGGCTAGGTTCTCTGCCATCTCCTGCAGCGCCTCCTTCGCAGCCTTGTCGTCGAGTGCACCTTTCACGAATAGGTATTGGTGCGCGTATGCTTCAAGCTCCTGATCGAACCTGAACTGCGGATCGATCAGGTAGCGCTTCCACCACATCTCCGGATTATCGCCCTGCTGTGTTTGGTGGATGCTCTCGTGGTACTCGATGTCGGCGGGGATCTCTTCGGCACTCGGACTGAAGATGGTGTCGCCATAGCAAAATACTGCTGAGGCAGAAGGTTGAAGGTGCTGCTTGATTTCAAGATAGTTGGGTGGAACACTGACAATCACTTTCATAAATAAATTATAGCACTTGGAGGGGGCGGTGGTTCAGAGCCTGATTTCACGGCTAGTTCGGTGGTGGGCAGACGCCCCCTTCGTCATCAAAATTCTCATTTCTATTAGTGCGTCAATCGTGACTGGCTCCGCGTTTATGGCATTCATAAGTACGTATGCAACTTATTTTTACGCTTTCCGAAACGGGGCTCGTATTCCCGTTGAGGGCGTGCCATTTCTAACACTGACAGTCGCAATCATGTCATTTTGTATTTTCACGTTGGCTAGCGTGGTCGCATTAATAATATACGCGACATTTCGTTTCTTCAATTGGGTTGCTCCGTTTCCTGAAGTTCGCGGATGGGTGCGAGCTGTAGTACTCACACTGTTCATTTCGTTGATCATTGTAGTGAGCTACTTTCCGACCTTCGTAGCTCGAACAATTAATATTGGTGTGCCAAGCTTTCTTCAGATTGAGCTGAGAGTTCACGATCATCCGACGGCGACAGTTATATTGATATTTTTCGTGGTCGGAGTGCCCGCAGCGATTTCAGCTTACGCTCAATATGCCAATCGAATTATCAGCATCTCTTATCTTGCTCTGACCCTCTGGCTTTCTTCTGCTCTCTTTGTGCCAGGCGTATTCGATCAATTCCTTCGTATGATTCGCCACGGAGGCGGAATCGAGGTCACCATCCAACGAACTGGAAAGCCGTCAATTACTGGGAACCTTTTTATTTACACCGCTGAGCGGGTGATTCTTGTTCAACCATCCCAATTCATTGAGATACCAACAAAAGACGTCGAAGCTGTAGAATACGTCCGTTACCCAGATTGGCAGATGCCAACGTCCTCAATTGGCGACCACTTCCGGCCAGCGATAGTTCCTAAGCTGCCCTGATTTCTATGCGCGGGCGTTGCGCGTCGTACGCTCGAATGAGGCGAAGCTCAGCGATTTGCGCATCGTCGTCATATGCAATGCCCGACAAGGCATCCAGCACCAGCTTGTTCTGATTGTCGAGATCGCGCTTGCGCCTCGTTTTGAAATAGAAGGTCATCGTGAGCGCCACATCCCCTTCAAGCGGCGGCCCCTTCCACTGGCTCTTCGCCTCCCACTGATACTGCTCCTTCAGGGCCTTGCCTTCTGCGGTCAGATAGGTAGTGGAGTACCCATTGCGACACGTGTTCCTGTAGATGTGGTTCGTGCTGCGCGGTTCGCCACTGAGAACAATCTTCGCAGTACGACATGACGCCAAACCGTGCGATGCGTGATGCTGGCTATGAATTGGGACACTGCGAACTATTCGGCCAGGGCACGCCTCTGTATCCTTCATTCAGTCAATTATACATCAAGCGACTCTTGACCGCTTTGGCAGGCTTGCTTTCGCAGGACAAATATTCAGAAGCAGGTGAGCTAAGGCATTGTCTCCAATTGATATTTCAATCTGAGGCGCCTTCGGCTCAGCTGGCCTGATGGAATTTTTGTAATGGATGAACCCTACATAGATTGCGGCCAGGGCAGCCAAGACCTGAAGAGTTTTAAAAGAGACTCTCCCAAGCCAAGTTACCCATCCCCAGATCGCACAAGCGATAATTATCAGCAAAGCTAAGTACATTTGTTACCTCCGATCTCGCGCGCTGATCTACCCTCTAATTCATTGAAACGAGTTAGTTATTTGGCTTGCAGGATCTGCGATCCAGGCACAGCTCCGCCGTTGTCCGAGTAGGACTAGTTTTTTCAGACAAATATGGATGTCTAACGGCCCTTAGGTCGTTCTGTGGCTCTCCCGGCGCACACATTATAAGTATGTGCGCTGTTCACTTAGGGTAGAACGCTTGGATCATCGCTCAGTTGCGGAATCTCGAACCAACTGGCCCCATGGCTCATCATTACTCACGCCATGTAGGGATGATCTGGTCGTTCGGTGTGTCGTGTCAAGAGGGAGCTGAGAAGGACATCCTACATCCGCGTCTAAATTTAACTCCAAGACACAGTGCTTGGTTCTGGTCAACAATGCGAAGTATGCAATAGGCCAGTATAACTCGACTTTATTGTGCCTTTTGATCTCGATAAGAAAATTAGGTCGATTGAATTGACTTTTGCCGCTGCCAGCTTTTAGCTATCCGGCAGCTCACGCAACGCGTTTATAAGATAATTGCATTGTCGAAACGTGGTGACCCGAAGAATGGAACGGGAGGCGCTGTGATGGTACAGCAGCCTCGCACAGACATCGCCCAGCCCTCTGCAGGGTCTCCGATGACTGCCAGGTGTGCTCACCTGCGCCTCATGAATTATATCAAGCAAAAAGACAGGCCCCGGTGGGAGCCTGTTGATAGTGAAGTGCTCAGTGCACCTCCTCGCATACACCATCGATGATCTGGTGCAGCGCCTTGGTCAGCGTCGGCTTCTCAGCGGCCTTGCCTGCGAGTGCAAACGTAGCCGAGTTAAAGAGCCGCCAAGCCGTCCTGCCTCCCCAGTCATGTGGTGGCTCGTCGAACGCCTTGAGGACATGCGCGATAGCCTGCACCCCGATCACGTCGTTGCGATACAGATCCATGATGACATGGTCTGCTTGCGCATCGGTGAGCGGCGTCTTCTGGTAGGTGAGGAGCTTCTGGTTTTGGGCCAGTCGTTCCGCCTGGAGAGGCTGCACGATCTCACTCAAGAGACCGGGCAGTTCTCGCTTGGCTCTCACGGTGTGCTTTCGCTTGATGACGTGATCGCCGATGAAGGCGGTGTTGTCACAAACGAACACACGACTGCCAAAGGCAATGCCGATCGGTAGTGACTTATCATGGGAGTTTCGCAACCCTAGCGTATCAGCATATTCGCCGTACGGTGATCGCAAGGTCATGAGGCCGAAGTAGCGCGCACCATCTGGTGTGATGGCGTGAACCTCGTCTGCGATCTCATGGCCATGGAAGCCGAGCGTGTAGCGCATCAGCTCCACGATCTCATGATGAGCCACTGGTACGTGCGTACTCGTGGCTTCAGGCATCACGACTGCTCTCAGGTCATCGTAGCTTACGGGGTCTGCTCCCGCGTGTAGGACAAGTGGCATTGCGGTCTCCTGTGCTATGGACCGCTCGTAATTGTACCTCGCAAAAGGACAGGCCTCCGGTGAGGGAGGCCTGTAGCAATTTCACGCCGCCTTCTTCTTGTAGCGGCCGTGGAAAGCCGTTTGCCGCGCCGCGCGCTCTGTCCACTCTCTCTCGAGATGGCGAGCGATGGCGTTGCAGGCACTGGTCAGGGTCTTGTATGGCCGTGACCAATCCTGCTTGCCGGTCCACGTCTTGCAGATGAAGAACTTCTCGCCGTCTTTGCAGATCGTCCAACCAGACATCGCGAAGACCAGTTCACCGCTTTTCATTGGTGTGGCTCCTATCCGATCGTGACGACGATGACAGGATCACCGAAAGCGCGAACTGCGCTGCCGACGAGGTCTTGGATCTGACCCAAGGAGAGGGTGCGTGCAGATATGTAGACCATTCGCAGTCTCCTGCTCTCTAGCTCTCGACTGACTTATTCAGCGAGAGCCAAAGGCGGGCGACGGCTTCGGTGGGGGATGGGGCACTACCGCGAACCATCGGATACGCATTGCCTGCAGCATCCATGAGTGGTTCAGGACGAGCGTAAGCGTCCCAGCGTTGAGTGCTTTTGCAGTACAGCTTCCGGAAACGAGCGCCGCACGCCTCTATGAGCTCTTCGAGAGTGGGTGCAGAAGCCCATTCTTTGCTTCCATTGAAATCGGAGCTTTCATAAGCGACAGGCCCAGCCATAGGGTTGTGCTCTTGCGGAAACCCCGCATCCTTAAGCTGCTTGGCTAGGATATAGTTCATACCCAATGGCTAGAACGGTCACACATAAGGCAATTATAGCATAGCGGGGTTCTAGAAGACGGACTGGTTTCACAACGACTGGGCGCCCGCCCGTAGTAATGGGAGTTATCTGAGACCATGCATCTTATACAATTGCTCGGACATGTTCGTTGGAACAGCGCATTTCAAAGTCAGCACTATCGAGGCATCTCTCCATGTGCTAATTTGATTGAAAGCACTGGCGCCGGATGCTCTCGCTGCGTTAACTTCCAGTCGTACTGCTGGGTGGCTTGACTCAAAAAATTGGGCTTGCGAAATTTCTGATTTTCTTTGTTCCCTCAGAGATCCAGCCAGTGATTTTCGTCCTTTCTTAGCCGCAGCTCGAATTGCGTTGTCGTACGCGGTTCGGATGTCGCTGACGTACTTATATCGCTGACCGCCAGCAATCACATCGTACCTGACATCACCGTGGCCAGAATGCGACACGATTCTTTGACCCAATAAAATAAATCCAACTGGTACCGTCGCTACGCAATGCTGAGGGCAATTGCCTCCGTTCCACGTTGTGGTGCAGCTCACACGGCAGCCTTCATGGTCTTTAACCGATCCCAGCGCACAGAACTCTTGAGCCAAGGCATCGGTGTGAATAGGCGAAAAAACTGCAGCTAGAACGAGAGTTGAGATTGTTAGGATTATTTGGCGCATATGCAATCCCCTAGTGATAAATGAAAATCGATACTTATCCGTTCATGTCAGCAGTATCTTAAGATCACCTTGGGCGCGTCAGTCAAGGCCTCGCGCCAGGGATGGACGCCCGCCAGGGCCGAGACGCTTGACCGTTTATTTTCACATGGTCGGATAATAGCGGCTCGGTCCACGACAGCCCGATCCCGAAGGGAGGCGCCATGAATGAAACTGAGAAGCTGAACCAAGAAATGCAGTCGGTACGCATTTCCAGCTTCACTGAGATTCTCTCCGTCGGACTTTCTGGAGCGTATTTTCAAGGCCGGTGATACCTCCGCTAGTTTGGAGGTCACGCAGTGTGTCTTGAGAAATACCCCTCACAGTCGGTGAACCCGATGGAGTTTTCACGCCTTTTGCAAGACGCTTCTCTAGTTGATTTCTCTCTTTGAGAGCAAGCGCAGGCGGCTGAGCCCGACGCGCTTCGTCCATAGTCGCGTGAACGCTTGGGCACTTCTTGTACACGGCGAAGAATTCGGGGAAGAGCGCGCACTTCTCGCGATCATCTGGCTTCAACGTCAGCTGCAGCGTATGAGTATGCTCGCGATTGCCGGTCCACTTGAACCCCGCTTCCATCGTGTCTCGGCCACGCAATGGGATCATGGTCCACTTCGGAGCGACTGAGGCATTCTTCACGATCGCAAAATCCAGAGTGTAGTCGAACTGCGTTGCCTTGATCGCGGCCGTGTCTGCGGAAAGTCGCGCGCGCATGAACAGGTCCGCAAATCCAAGCTTTCCATGGAGCGGAGATCGTCGGAGATCGGGGCACCAAAGCGTGTCAGCATCTTTGACGGTCTCAGGCACAGGCTCGGCGAACTGAAGCCTCTGCGTTCTCGTCACATTTTGTGACGCTTCGCCGGTCAGCGGGAGAGAAAACAGTGTTGGAATGATCGGGTGTGCAAGGCTTGCGTTGGTCGAGAGCGTGCCCTTTTCGTCCGTCTCCAACGTCAGGACGAAAAGCGTGTTCCACCCGCGGAGAAACGGAAACAACGAGGGATCAGATTTGATCGCATCCCGAAACTCACACTTGATGTGCGTGAGTAAGTCAGCCGTGTCCGGCGGGTCCTCCGGCATTTGTGGCAAGTGGCTGCAAGCGCTCGCGAAAAAGGCAATAGCTGTCGGCGCCAGAAATAGCTGGTTACGCATAACGGCACTCCCCAAAAACGCATTGAGTATATTTTCCTAAAATCTAGCAGAGCGTGTCTGGGGATGGCTGTAGTTTTTATGCATCAAAGAAGCAGCTTTTATTGGCAGCCCGTACCGCTACGCACGGGCTGCAGTTGCTAGTTTGATGCATCATCGTCCGCGCTCTTGCGGCGCTTGCGCTTCTTCGGAACCAAGTCTTCAGGTGCAACACCCAGTAGCTCGGCTTGTTCGGCGATCGTCGCGCGTAGTTGCATGATGCCGGAGTCGCGCATTTCCTTCATTCGTTCCGTTACAGCAGTCTTGAGATTATGTAGCTCGCTATAATTCAGGTTCGAGATGTCGGGCATGAGATGTCCTTTGCATTGAGATCGAGGGTGTGCGGGAAGTCCGGCCGGGCCTCAGCGATGCGTCGCTGCGCTGCAGCCAGGTAATCACCACTCTGTTCGATCCCGATGAAACGGTGGCCGAGCTGAATGGCGGCTACGCCGGTGGTGCCCGATCCCATGAAAGGATCGAGGATGACGTCGGCCGATGAAGGCGCAACGCGGTTGATGAGCTTGCGCATGAATGACAGCGGCTTCGGGCAGGGATGTTCCGTGCGATCCGTCAGCGCGTTCGACGTCGACCGAATGACGTCGGTGTGGTGCATGTGAAGGCTTGGTAGAGGATCGGTGCCGTAAACGAGGATCGGCTGCCAGTGATTGAACCCCCAGCGACCGCGCGCACCGCCTCCGAAATACCAAGCAAGGGTCCACGTCGGCTCTGGATACAGCCACATGGCAGCGATGCCTGACGTAAGAACCGTGCGCTGGGCGACGCGGCGCATTTCCGGAAGCGCGTGCTCGATCAGATGCCTCACGTTCTCAGGACTATCCCAGTCCTGTCCGCCGATGCGGACGCCGTATGGCATATCGGTGACGATGCAATCCACGCACTTGTCCGGCATGATGCGGAGGGCCTGGATGCAGTCGGCGTGGATGAGCTGGTACATGGATGTCTCCTTTGTGGAGACTTCCAATTAAGAGCATGATTTTCGGCTGTCACCGGTTCGCTTGGCGCGGCTTCGCGCGGTTAGGGTCGGCATGTGATGCATGGAGAGGCAAAATAAATCCGCCGGCTAGGGCGGATTGAAGGTGCGCTGCAGCTCCTTGGCTGCCTCGTATTTGCTGATCTCTCGCACGCGCGCCACCAGCTCGATACAGTCGCCCGAAGCATGGCACGCGAAGCAACGAAACAAGCCGATACTTGGCGTAGCTGCGAAGACGCGAGGGATCTTGCTCTTACAGATCGGGCATTTTCCGCGCATCTGCTTACGTGCCCACTTGGCTTCAATGCCGAGATATTCGAGCACTCGGTCTAGCGGAATAGTGCGGCGGAGTTCGGCGAAGTCTGGACCTGCCACTGTGCACCTGCCTTTCGTAGGTAAAGAGCCAGGCTCCAGTATACTTCGTGTACGGACCAATGACGGTTCGGTATAGGAGATACAGCGATGGCTGTTACTTCAAAGAAAGCTTCTCCTGCAGAGGAAAAAGGCAAGCGGCCGGACATGGTGCTGCGCGCACGCCAATCAGCCGACAGCGAGTTCTACCTGACGCTCGGCGTCGCGTGGGAAATCGAGGTCAACGGCCAGAAGGCGTACAGCATCAAGCTGCAAAGCATTCCGGTCGGTTGGGACGGCAGCTGCCTGATGATGCCTCCGAAGACGGAGGAATGAGCCTAGAGACACTGTTGCTTCGGCGGCGGTGTCTCAAACTTTTCGCATACACTGGCAGTAGGGGGTGCTTTGTAATTCTTAGATACGCACCATCACGTCGCCGGAGTTCGGGTCGTGCTTGTGACGCTCTAGCTTCTTAATGCTCTCGTTTATTTCTTCGAGCTGTTCTGCGTGAGTTAAGTCGCGCTGGTCGTCGTTGGTGCCTATTATTCCTCGGAAACCGGGACGCTTTCGTAGTTCTGCTTCGATTTCGTTGTAGGCATCCCAATCAAACTTATCCTCGTCGGACTTCTTCTCCATTTTCCACAATAGGTCTAGTAACTCGGTGGTTGCTTTGTTCTCCATAAGAGTTGTGTTTAGACCCCCTACTGTCAAAGTACGCTGAGCTAATTGTACCATAAAAAAGGAGAGCAGTGTTTGCCGTAGAACACGTGCTCTCCCTGCTTAGCTGAAGCGATGGCGTTGCGAGCGGCCCGGGCCACTATCCATGCGTACCGTCCTGATGTCGCAGCAAGCCCCTACATTGTATCAAACTTATCCAGCCTGAAATCCGGGTGGCCATTGCGTTTCAGCGGCGTGTGATAGAGGTCGAACGGCTCAATATCGTGCAGCGGTTGCTGGCCAGGTGCTGGCGGGTAGTGGCGCTCGAAGTTCTTTTTCATCGGATCGCTCTGTCCCCAATCGCGCGTATGCGCGAAGCAGAGCCACGACGCATCGCCGATGGTCGCCTTCGCTTGCTCCATGATCGCGTGCATTCGCGGCTTGGAGATCGTGAGGAAGATGACGATGGAGTTCGGGAAGCCGTAGTGACTGCGCCATAGCTTGCGTTTGAAGATCTCCTGGTAGTGCTCCATCTTCTGCTCGATCGTTCTGCGATTCGTGGAGCTGGTCTTTGGCTCGGTGTGCCGGTCGATCTCGATAGTGAGCACGGCGAGGTCCCTTCCGCCCTTGCGGAGTATGAAGGGCAGTACGTCGCCCTTGGAATGTTCGGTAAGTAGTGGGATGCGGTGCGGGTCGCGCATATCTAGCGTAGACTGCGGCACATTGCCGAGCGCCACTATATCGTCCCACAGCAAAACTTCAGCATCGTTGCGTGCTGCCAGCTCGATGGACGCCATCGCCAACGCTTGCAGGGTCTTGTGCGGATTATCTTCGGTCGAGCTGTGCTCGTGGTGCTTGAGCGCGTAGGTAGCGTGCTTGTACCAGGCTTGATAGCGGATCAGGAGATTGTGCGGCTCACGAGCAAGTCGTGCGTAGCGTCGCGCGTTGTAGATTTCGTTGCCGCCGACGAATGCCGTGATCCAGTTGCTGGGCAGAATGGGATAGCGTCTTAGGAGCGCTTGAACGTCTCGGTCGAGGAATGACGGACGGAAGGGCGCGGTGTCCGCATTTTCTCCTTCGTAGTGGAATTGTGAGCTGTGTTTGCGAGCCATACGGCATATTTGGTGACGTAGATGTCACGCCACCAGAACGGTATCCATTATGCCATTTGGTTAGGGCTGCTTCGACTTGGTGACCCAGTCGCTGGGGACAGCCTTGCTCGGATCGTCGCCTGGTATGATGGGTGGGTCAGCCTTGTGCGCGTGAGGCTCGGGCTTGCTCGGGCCTTCGTGCGTTTGTGGTACAATTGGCTCATGAACGATGCGACCATGGGCCGAAGCGGCACCAGCAACGGGTAGTCTTTCCAGGGCACCATACGGCACGCGCACCCGCGTTGCTTTGTCCGTCAGCCCTCGCACATAGAATGCCCAGTCGGCGTGTGAGCGCTCGACCGCCTTCATGCTGAGGATGAATTGCTCACTGCAATACATGTCCTTGGAGAGCTGCCCCGCATCCCCAGATGCTGAGGAGACAGGACCGGCAATCTTGATAGCCGTCGCACCGTAGACCGATGCTTTGACTTCGTGAGCAATCTGGTCGAGCACCTGGGTGGCAGCGAGAAACCCGCAGCCGTACTTGCGTAGCTCAACGAGGATTTTTGAAATGACTGGTGATTTCAATACGGTGTGCGCTTCATCGACAATCATGATGCACAGGTGGCGGTCACTCTCAGGGATCTTCTCGCGTCTGCGGCCAGCGGCGTAGTACTGCGCGATGATGAACTGCAGAAAAATCTCCATGCCTTCATCGCCGAGGCTTTCGCGACCGCCTTTCACTAACACTACTTTCCGGTCGGCAATGAGCTGGTCGAAGTTGACGCTGTTCGTTTTGGCTCCGAACATCTCGCGAAAGGTGTCCGACGCCATGGCCGCATAGAGCTTGGCACCTAGCGCTTGCTTCGTGGGGTCCATGCTGGAGTGGTAGAATTGGTTATGGAAAAATCCTTGGTCAACGAGTGGGAGCTTTGCGATTGCGAAAGCAAATTGGGAAAGTTCAGGCCGCTTCACCTTCTCATCCACTACAAGCCGAAGGGTCTCAAGACTTGCATCGGGTATCAGCCGCAAGAGCTTGAGTAGGTACGGCACGACCCCGCTCTGCTTGTCAGAAAGTCCCCCACTGAGGGAGGACATTAGGTACGAGAACGTCTGGAGTGTTTGCGCTTCGGTAGAGGTGCCGAAGTCGAGGAAGTTTAGCGGAGGCGGAGAAGTATCAGGGTCAAGAGTAACGAGCCTGCTAGCGTCCACCCTATGAGAGAGAAGCGTAAAAAGGTCGCCATGGGGGTCAAGAACAAAAAGGCCAGGGGCATCAGGGCGATGTAAAAAGTCAGCGATAAGACTTCCCAAAAGTTGAGTTTTTCCATGGTTCGGTGGTGCCAGGATTATACCATGCGACGCCCACGTCTTCTGCGGGATCGCAAACGGCACCTGGGTAGTGAAGAGGTCATAGAACGGCGTATTGCGCAGGAACTCAGTCGGATCGTCCACGTCCGCAGGAGTTTTGAGCGTCTTACCACTACCCTTCTCCGTGCCGGTGATGCGGTAGACATTCTCCATGATGAAAGAGGAGAGCGTAGGAAAAAGTCCTTCGTTCAGCTGCTGGATGATGTAGCTCACGAGGCCGACGTAGTTCTTCGTGATGGTGTGCAGCGGCACCGTGAGCAATGAGGTGCCTTCGAGCGTCGGCAGATTTGAGAAGAGGGTGGCAAACAAATCGACGATGACCAGCTGCACCTTTTCAGTTCGATTGGGATCAGTGAGTGCGGCCTGTTCATTCTGCAGGAGCTCGCGATGCTCAGGCGCTTCGTATTCGTTGGTCCATGCCGCCTTTCCGTAGATCAGCAGCTCGAAGATGTTGTTCTCGACGAAGCCCCGGAGAGCGTCATCAATAGGTCGGCCCATGCCGTGCTCTATAGCGGCTAGGCATTCGTCAGTGAGTTTCTGTTTGGCTTCTGGTGCTCGGTTGGGGTGCGCTTCGTATAGCGCTCTCACGTGCGCGACGTGGCCCTTCAGGTCGTAAATCGGGGCGCTCGGCAGGCTCTTTGCTGCGCCATATTCATACTTGTCAGAGCCGGTTAGCAATTTCCAAAGCTTCGACATTGTACGGCTCCATCGAGAGGACGTGCATCACTATCGCTTTCTTCTCGGCGCAGTCATCCATGTGCTTCGTCAGTTCCATGAGGTAGGCAATGTTGTCCGGTTCGTAGGCGATGGCTTTGCGTATTGCCGCAATAGCGCGCGCGGCGAGCTGCGTAGCTTCCGACTTCAATGTTTTGAAGCTCCTCTGATCGCCAGCCATCGCCGCATCCATCACTTGTTCGTTGCGCTGCTCAGACTGCTCGCGCAGCCAGGCGGCTTCTTGGAAAAGCATGAAGGCGGTGATGCTGTCGTGCGTGAGCGTAATGGTGTTGTCCGACTTCTTGTCAGGCTTCACTTCAATGGTGGTAGCCGGATCGAGCTGGCGCACCTTGCTCAGCGGTAGAGCCGCTTCTTCGAGAATGCTGAGCGCGTAGTTGATGCGCTTGTCGCGCTGCGCACGCTGGATGATGTTCCAGGCAACGTGCATCTGCGCTTGGGCCATCTTTGAATCTTCGATGGTCGGTAGCGTCGTACGTGCAGGTGTTTCAGCGAGTGCGGTCTGCTGCGCGGTCTTTGCGCGCGCAGTGGTAACATCTTGGAAAAAGTAGCGATTGTCGTAGGCCCACACTGCACAAGCGAGCACGATAAAAAAAGCGAGGATGCCTCCGACGCCGCCTTCGCTGTATTGTATCCAGATAAAGAGTGCGATGGGCGCAAGTAGCCAGAGCCTCGGCGTTCTGTACATGACACCCCCGACTGCGGAAATGTAGCACTACGCGGTCGCACGGAGACGACCATGGCAATGGCTGAGCGTACTGTGTCCGCGCCTTGTCGTCGAGTACGAGCGCGATACCGTCCGTTAAGCAATCGCTTTGTCGACGAAATCATTGAAGCCGTTGGATGTTGGGGTGAGCCCTTCGTATTTCGCCAGGAGCACCGCGTCATCGAATAATGCGGTGCCGATGACCCTGTCCTTTACGGAGAGTGCCGTCCGACGCAGCTGTAGCGGTAGTTCGTCGAGGTAGTTCACCCCGGCGATCAGCCGGTTCTGCCGTATGAGGCTCACGTGAGCGTCGCGTCCGTAAAAGCCGAAGTCGGGGATGACGATCTGTCCTTTAAATTGCGCGATCAGGAATTGTCCGAGAACGAGTGCATCGAATTCGCCAAGCTCGGCTCGGTTGATCCGAGCCAAGATCACGGAGCGCGGGTTGAAGGAGAAGGTGTTGTGCAAGTTCTCCGGATTGCAAAGGACACGCTTAAGGACAGGCGAGATGAGAAGGTCGTCGATCATCGCCGTGATCTCTTCGTCGCCCTCGATGCGGTTGAGGCGATTGGCCCTCAGAAGAGCCTGAAGCAAAGCGCGCTTGCCGTTACGGACAGTCAACGTGTTCTCGCCTTGCGGAGAGAGCGAATACAACACTACGGCGAGGTCGCGAGCTGTCCGATAGTCGATGTGGCGCAGGGGGTTGAAGGAGTGCTCCTCGACATCGAAGATCCGCGCGCGGGCGATCTTCGGAATCTCGTCGTCGATAAATAAAAATCCTCCTGAATTCGGGAGATCGATGTCTTTTGAAAATCCGATGTGGAGCTTGTTCATATTGGCGAAACGCACGGCAAGTAGAGCTTCTGCTCGGAGGTGCTTGCAGTGCGCTCCGCCGTAAACAAGAGCTGGCTCTAGCCATTGTAGCGTGGGTTTCCAACCGCTACTGACAGCTTGGGCGGGGTCTGTTGTGTCGGGGTCGAAGTAGTAGTCGCGCTCACTGTGTCTTATGGAGCGATTGGGGTTGTGCTTGCTCTTATGGCAGGGGATGCAGAGCCACTGGACATTTGCGATGGTGTGAGGTCCGCCGGAGGCTACAGGTATGATGTGGTCGAGATGTCGGGCGGAGAACAATTCGCGCGGACAATTTTGACATTTGAAATTTTGCTTTTGCAATAATTCGAGAAGCGAAATGAAATTGATCGTCCGATCGTCGACGGAAAATCGTCGCTGCTGGCAAATGATGACGGAGCGAATAGAGCGGATAAGTATTCGATCTGAGGGAAGTCTCACGTATCCATGATAGCAACCGCCCCCCGCCTGTCTCGGCGCATTACATGCAGCATGAACGATACCGGCCGTGACCCAAATAAAAGCCCCGAGCCGTATGTCCGTAACTTGCATGAAGGACGTAAGGCGAGTGGGTGTAGCAGCCGTCATGTCCTTGACGGACGATAGAAGCTTAGGCTGATTTTATTTGGGTCACGGCCGCGTAGCGGACGGGACAGGCGGGAATTGTGACTATAAATCAATATATTACAGAGTTCGACGGATATACCGGGAATGACATGATATATAATCATAGAAGTAAGGCCTGACAGCATCACTGCCATCAGGCCCTTGGCAACCCTTACGAGCCGCGCTTGTCGAGTAGCTTCTGGACGTGCGCGTCGATCTCGTCTTCTGGCCACATCACTCGGCTGTTTGGGTGATCTCCCGCTCGAAGGCGTTGTGGAAATTTCCCAGCTTTTTCCAGTCGTGTGACCTGTGTCCGTGACAACGGGATGCGTTCGCGTACCTGCTTCCAGCTCAATAGCTTCGATGACATTGCATCTGCTCCTAAGAGCAGTGCACTGCCATGCAGCGGGATTGCTGCATCTGGGAAGTTAGGCTAGGTACTTTGCACCTTCAAGGTTCGGGCGCACGACGGGATTGAGGCGTGAGTGCCAACTCAGTGCAAAAAAGCCATGAAGGAGTGCTAGACGGAAGAAGCTAACTGGTTGAAATGACTAGATGTCGGGGCATAGCTCAGCCTGGTAGAGCACCTGCTTTGGGAGCAGGGGGCCGGGAGTTCGAATCTCTCTGCCCCGACCAATACCTTTAGCACAATCTGTTCGCTATGTTGCGTCGGTGGTCGCGAGGGGCCGCTGCAACGCGGATCGCGCGGCGTGCCCGTGCGGGCTCAATTCTTGCTGGTCTGGCTCGGCGATCTCAAGAACCAGGTCGACGGCATACACATAATGACGATGCCGATTGCCAGCCCACCGGCCGCACCGGCAAGCGTGCCCCACCACAAGGTCGTGCCCGCGACTTCCAGAGCATCAAACCATGTGCTGGCACTCGAATTGAGGTATTGCGCCACCAATGCGAGCAAAGGGCCGATCAGGACGGACGTCAGCAATCCGGCCCCTGCTCCGACGTAGGCCGCGGCGAGCACTGCGGATAGACGGCGGCCGCCTTCGATCGCAAACACACGACCGGCGACCATGCCAAACAGCGCCGCGATCCCTGCGACGACCGAGTAGATCGACAGTGCAGTCATTGTCCTTCAGTCTCCGGCTCGATCCGCGTTCATCGCCTTAAAGCAGGTTGCCCAGAGCGCGTCGAGGGATTGCGTGGAGGCCCCCGAAACCTTTTGCGCTTCTGCTCGTTGCTCACACGGGAAGGGTACTTGCAATGACGATATCATCCGTGGTGCGCCTCTTTGCGTGCCTCGTACTGTGCTTCGCCGTGGCGACCGTCGGGGCGATGATTACGCGACCAGAGATCCCGACATGGTACGCGTCGTTGGCCAAGCCAAGCTGGACCCCTCCGAATTGGGCGTTTCCGGTTGCGTGGAACCTTCTGTACGCGTTGATGGCCGTGAGCCTCTGGTTGCTGTGGGAGCGTGCCCGCGAAGGCGTGCCGAATGCCAATCGAGCGATCGGCTTGTTCATCGTGCAACTCGCTCTTAATGCGGCGTGGTCGCCCGTCTTCTTCGCGTTCCACGCGCTCGCCGCCGCGCTCGCGATTATCGTCGCGCTGATTTTCGTGCTGGCGGCAACCATCTGGACGTCTGCCGGGGTTGACCGAGTCGCGGCTTGCCTGCTCGCCCCGTATTTCGCCTGGATCGTCTATGCAGCGTCGCTCAACGGCGCGATCGTGGCCGCGAATTGAGTTGAACCGCGTCACACGCTACCGCTTTCGATCAGGTTTCGCGGCGGCTGCGCGCGCCGATCCAGAACGCGAGTTGTCCGACGACGCTTGCCGTCGCGAGGACGATGCCGGAGGCCAGCGCCGGATCCTGACCAAGGCCGACAAGCCCAGCACAGAGTGCGCCGATACCCATCTGCACCGCGCCGTAGAGCCCCGACGCCGAGCCGATAACGCGCGGGTTGATGCCGAGCGCTTGCGTCAACGCTGTCGGCGAGGAGATGCCGGCGCCGATCGTGAAGATGAACATAGGAACGACGGCGAGCGCGACATTCAGGTGCGACGACAATGCCGCGCCGAGAAACACGAAAGCGGCCAACGCGCTGATGAGGCTGGATCGGGTCAGCAAGGTTGAGATGGGAACGCCGGGGATGAGGCGCGTCGCGAGAATAGTGCCGAGCGAAAAGCCGCCGACCAGAAGGCCAAGGTAGATGCCGACTTCGAAGGGCGGTCGGTGGAGTTCATCGACCAGGATGAAGGGCGCTGCGCCGATGAAGGCGTACATCGAAGTGGTCGCGCAGCCGCCACCGATTGCGTACCCGATGAAGGACGGCGATTGCAGGAGCTGGCGGTAGTCCTTGGCGATCGTGGCCGCGCTCACAGGCCCAGTGATGGCGCGGGTCTCCGGCAGCAGCCGCCAGAGCAGCAGGAGATTGATTACGCCCAATGCGCCGAGGGCGAGAAAGATGGTGCGCCAGCCGAACGAGGTCGACAGGGCGCCGCCGATGACGGGCGCCATTCCCGGCCCAAGCGTCACCATGAGGTTCATCAGCGCGAGCCGGCGCGCGATATCGGGAGGTTTCGCGGTGTCGCGCACGATGGCTCGGCTCAACGCGAGCCCCGCGCCGCCGCCAAACGCCTGAAACAAGCGCGCGGCGATGAGGGCGTGGATGGTCGGCGCGAAGTATGCGGCAATGCTTGCCACGGAATAGAGGATCAATCCCGCGACCAGAACCGGTCGGCGGCCGAAGCGATCCGAGACCGGTCCGTATCCGAGCTGGCCGACGGCCATGCCGAGAATGTAGAGACTGATCGTGAGCTGCATCGCGCCGACGCTTGCGCCGAGATCGCGCGCCGCGTGGGGCAGCGCCGGCACCAGCATGTGCATGGCGATCGGGCCGCTCAACGTAAACAGCGCCAGCAGCCAAAGCGGTACCGTCGGACTGGAGCTGCGCGGCGGGTTCGGCGGATCAGCGGCCTTCGACGTCAATGCAACCGACCCTTTTGTCCATTCATGAAATCCGCAGGATTGCTCGGAGTGACGCGTCACTCTGCACTCGACCACAACAGCATAGGCACGAAGCGGCGCCCGACGCACGGTGGCATATTGGACAGACAGCCCGCAACGTGAGCAGCCAATGCAACCGTGCCCCCCGCGGGCGCGGTCCGGTCGATGGCGACTGTTTCATGATCTTCCGGAGGTCAGTGAAACCCCGCGTTAAGCCGGGTGTGGTTGCCTGTGGTTGTCCAGATGTTAACGCGCGCTGCCATGGGTGCGCGATGTGGGGTAGGAGCCAGGTAATGCCGGATGTGACAAAGGCTCCGAATGGCGCCCCGAAACTTCGCCTCGCAGAGATTCTCGGTGCGCTCAGCCATGCGCTCGACATGGTCGAGGGCCAGCCCGCCGGCCACTGCGTCCGCTGCTGCTGGATCGCGTTGCACATCGGCGAAGAAATTGGTCTCGATGATGCACAGCGATCGGAGCTGTACTACGCCGTTCTGTTGAAAGACCTTGGCTGCAGCAGCAATGCTGCGCGCATTTGCAAGCTGTTCCTCGCTGATGACGTGACCTTCAAGCGCGACATCAAAACGATCGACGGTAGCCTTCCTGAAGCCTTGCGCTTCGTGCTTTCCCACACCGGGCTGCAAGCCGGCCTTGCAGAACGCTTCCGAACCGTCGTGAACGTATTCCTCAAGAGCGGCGAGATTTCCCGCGAACTCATCGAGACACGGTGTCATCGCGGCGCAGATATTGCGCGACAGATGCGCTTTTCCGAGCCCGTCGCGGAAGGCATCCAGAACCTCGACGAGCATTGGAATGGTGGCGGCCAACCGCTTGGGCTGCGTGGTTCGGCGATCCCCGTCTATGCGCGGATCGCGCTGATGGCACAGGTGATCGACGTCTTTCAGACGACCAACGGCATCGATGCCGCGCGGAAGGAAGTGCGGCGGCGTTCTGGCACGTGGTTCGATCCGGATCTCGCGGCAGCGTTCGAGCGCGTCGCGGCGCAGCCCGACTTCTGGGACACGCTGCGTTCGGAGGGCTTGCAGGACTCGTTGTTCTCGTTGGAGCCGGCGCGGTCGGTCGTGATCGTGGACGAGGACTACCTCGACGATATCGCAGCCGCGTTCGCGAAGGTCATCGACTCGAAGAGCCCCTACACCGCCGGTCACAGCGAGCGCGTCACGCTCTTCACCGATTTGATCGCGGAGCAGTTGGGGCTCACGCCCGAGCGGCGCCGCTGGCTCAAGCGGGCGGCGCTCCTGCACGACATTGGCAAACTCGGTGTCAGCAATTCGATCCTGGATAAGCCGGGCAAGCTCGACGCCGAAGAGTGGGTGGCGATGAAGATGCACGCAGCCCACACCGAGACCATCCTGTCGCGGATCGCCGCGTTCGGCGACCTCGCGGCCATTGCCGGTGCCCACCACGAGCGGCTGGACGGCAAGGGCTATCCGCATGGCCTCAAGGGCGACCAGATCGCCTTTGAGAGCCGGATCATCACTGTCGCGGACATCTTTGACGCGCTGACCGCCGAGCGGCCGTATCGGGCGGCTATGCCGGTGAGCAAGGCTTTGGCGATCATGACCGATATGGTCGACACGGCGATCGATGAAGACTGCTTCGACGCGTTACGGCGCGCCTTGGTGGAAGCGGATCAGGCGCTGGCCGACGCGGTCCAGGATGCGGCGTGAGGCGCGTCGTTTCCGTAGTTGCGAGCCGGCTGCGGGTTCATTAGAACTGGCGGCGACATCGCTTTAGCATGCGCATTTGCGGAGCCGCACGCCCATGACCGCTCGAATTTACCGACCCGCCAAGAGCGCGATGCAGTCCGGCTTGGCGCGCACCAAGGAATGGGTTCTCGAGTACGAGGGCGATGCGGCTCGCGAGGTCGATCCGCTGATGGGCTGGACCAGCTCGACCGATATGCGCGCTCAGATCAAGCTGGAATTCGACAGTAAGGAAGAGGCGATCGCCTACGCTCAGCGGAATGGCATCGTCTGCCGCGTCACCGATCCCAAGCCGCGCGAGCCGGTCCGCAAGTCCTACGCCGACAACTTCAAGTTCGGCCGCCGCGAGCCCTGGACGCATTA
>LNEA01000001.1 GCA_001464855.1 Rhizobiales bacterium Ga0077530 | reverse complement strand
AGGGGAACGATAAGGATCTGCGTTCGCTAGCACTCTTTCAAAAGAGTGCGTGCTAGGCCTCATAACGGCCAGGAAGCGGTCATGTATTGCCTTCTGCACCTCGGGCGATGTGCCACGCAAACGCGCATAGTAGAGCAGGATTTCCTGCGCCTCTATTTCCCACAGCGTCGGGCCATGTGGGGGGATGATTGAGCGGTAGTTCCACTCCAGGAACGATTTGAATCCGGGTTCGTCGCCCAGCTCATATAAGTACACCGCAGCCTCGAACTTCGCACGGTGCCGTTCGGCGTCGCTTAGCTCCTGCTGCCCTGCTGCAAGTCCCTGCGAACCGGGCTGACGTCCGTTGTCATTGTTGTAGTAGAGAATTTTGGGGTTGGCTTCGGCTTCCCCATAGGCCTTGAGTTCCTGCTCAGGCCGAGCGCTGAAGATTTTAGAGGCATAGGCAAAAGCCGCAGCGGCTCTCAGCGAAGCACTTGTCGTGGGCGGACCATAGTAGCTTGGAGCTCGGGCTGCAGAAGGTGGGCTAGCGCTTGCGAGCCCCTGGACGCTTAGGACCGAGCCATCTGCATTCTGCATGCGCCCGAGCCAGTCGAGCGCCCATCGTACTTCATCGAGGATGTCGGGGATGCCATTGCCCGATTCGGGAATTTCATAATCATCGCTGAAGGCCTGCGGATTTTCCTCGAAGGCGCGCAAGAGGATGACGACATAGTTCGCTGTCCACGTCGTGTATTTATTGTAGTCGCCCGCATCGTACCAACCGCCACGCAGATCCTTGATCTCCGACGGTGCGACGGGAGCGTTAGGGTTGCCGTTGTGCCAGGGGCGTGTTTGGCCATCCTGACCTGGGCCCAAATGGCTCGCCCTGTCGGCCCAATTTCGACCCGCAAATTCCGGCTTCTTCTCAAATCCCGCGCGCTGATAAAAAAAAGCGCGCATGGCATGCTTCATCACGTCCCTGTAGACGCCATCGCCGATTGAAAAACCAGCAGACCGCACGCCCTTCTCGGGATCAACGACAGCATATCGGCCCGGCGTCACGATCTCGGAGAAATCAAACCACCACGCTTTGTCGCCCGAAACCGGATCCGGGCGTCCCAAGTTCCAGGCGGTGGGAGCGGCCACCTTGACCACTTTTCCGGTCGCCATATCGAGAAGTGCGTAGGTGCTTCCAGGGGTGAAGCTGGCGACGCTGTCATATCCAGTCTGTGGATCGCGAATGACGGCGATCTTCCTCGCCTTCGAAGGATAGCCGAACTGATCGACGACAATCGCCGGGATCGGCCCGTTTGGCCCGACCTTGAGGCCCTTCGACCAATCGGCTTTCACGAATTCGGCGAGGGTGTCCCCCTGCTTCACTCCAGAACCGCCGGTCTGGGCCAAGCTGGCGTGACCTAGCGCACAGAAGGCAAGGGCCAGGAACCAAGAGGTGCGATGCATGGTGGGAGCCTCACACTCATACTGCAGCGTCCGAATCTCTGGAGGCTCATGCCTCGAGCAGTTCGGGTCCATTGCTGTCAATCCTAAGGCAGGTGAGGCGACCCGTCGAATAGGCCCCCGTATCGAGATTAATGCGATTTTTCTTGAACTCAGGATGTGGGACTGGCGTATGCCCGTGAACGACAATGTGCCCGAAATCGTCTTCGAATTCGAGAAATTGTCGGCGGATGCCCATCAGGTCGACCGCCTGCTGCTCTTCGAGCGGAATACCTGGTCGCAGTCCGGCATGGACGAAGAGATAAGGTCCGGCGACGAAATATGGCATCGTGTCAGCAAAGAAACGCGCGTGCCCCCCGGCGAGCGCCGCCTCGAGCGCATGCCGCTGAGAGTCCTGGGAGGCGAAGAAGGAAAGCCCCGCCTGCACTCCATATGACTGCAGCGTCGGTCCGGCTCCCAATTGCTTCCACGTGGCTAGATCAAATCGGCCCACCATAAAATCGAGCAGGAATTGCTCGTGATTCCCACGCAGAAAAACCGTCTCAGTACGCTCGGATCTTTCAATCAAGGCATCGACCACACCGCGCGAATCGTCGCCTCGGTCGATGTAGTCACCAAGATAGATCTCAAGTGTGTTGGATGGCTGACGGATGCCGACGAGATCGCTCGTCCTAAGTAGATGGTCCACTCGGCGCGATTTGCCTTCGAAGTAAGATCCCTTCTCGATGACCAGAGAATTGTGGGTCACGTCTGCTTCGACATACGCGGTCTGGTCGAGCGTAAGACTATCTCCTCGCACGCTTCCCTTTATGGTTCCACCGATCACGACGTCCCTGGCGACGATCGAGCCCTCGATGCTGGCTCCCTGACTCACGACGATGCTGTTTGCGAAAACGTCACCGTAGACGCATCCGTCGATGCGTAGATTGCCCCGCGCCTCGATCAGCCCTTCGACGGTGAGATCGGACCCGATGAACGAGGACGCACGCCGAGCTTGGGCCCCAGGTGCAGGCTCAACTTCGGATCCAGACGACGCTCTCTCTCCGACGTGCGCGCGGGCCGTCGTTGCACAATCGGCATAATCCTGCGGCAGCGCGGTCCCCTCACTACGATCCTTGGGACGCGCTTTGTCACGGTCGATCGCATCGAAGATTTTCTCTAGCAGGTCGAGGCGTCCATGTACGTCGCCGATGACGTACAGAACGCGATTATCCGGCGCCGGTGGGTAGACGGCGCGTGGCGCGGCGGTCGGTTCGGTATCGGCGATGCTCAATATGGCCATGACGACTGCTTGGGGACCTGCCGGACATTCCTCGAAACACTCTTGCGGCTAAATCGTAAAGCCGCAATGACCAGTCGCCGAATGAACGTTCTCTGAGCGCCCTCACGGCCGGATCGCCCAATTTTCGTGCTCCGACCTCTTACTTGCGGTCCGTCCTCACCCAAGTGGACGAGGACTTGCCGCTGGCGATCTTGTTGTAGAAGAGCACCTTTCCGATGGGGTGAAGGGGTAAAAGGAGTAGTCGTCGAACCGACAGCACGTCACGGCCGACCGCGAACCATGCGAGCATCGTCCCCAAACCCAGCAGCAGCGCGCTGAGCATCGGAATGGTGAGAGTGGCGACCGAAGCGCCGAGCGCAAATGCAATCCCGCCCAACACGCCACAGGCGACCGTGATCAGGACCAGCAGCGATAGCGGTGGAACGGACATATCGATCGCGAGCGCGGCCAGCGGCGCGTTCCTGTCGCGCAGCGACCTGACCAGCGCCCCCGGCACCAGATCCAGAATGTTGTCCAGGTGTCCCTTTTCCCAGCGGTGACGCTGTTGATCGGCGCCTGCCAGGGAGGCCGCGAAGGTGCTGTGGATCCTGGCCTCGCTGACGAACAACGGTGGGCGCCCCGCGATGGTCAGTGCAATCCCGAGGGCAGTGTCCTCGGCCAGCCGGCTATTGCCGAGGTCGCGGCCGGCCAGCAGCGCAAACGGAAACGCCATTCCAGTGCCGAAGAGTTGCGTTGGCATGCCCAACAACTTCTGCCCAAGCGGCCTCAGCCAGTTCTTGATGCGCCAAGCAAACAGATTGACGCCCGTCCCCGTCGTCTCCCCCTCTGGCCGGTGCATGAGGTAGAGCGATTGGATCGGCCGTCCGGTCTCCAATGCATTCACTGACAAATGGCCAAGAGCCCCATCATCGAGACGGCAGTCCGCGTCGAGGATCACAACGACGTCAGGAGGATCGCCGCGACGCTCTGGGTCGTGACGCACCACGACATCGGCCCCCGCGGCGCGCGCGATCTCGGCCGTGTCGTCGGAGCAGTTGTCGGCGACGACCAGAACACGATCGGCTGGTCCGAGTTGGGACTGGACATCACGTAGCGTCGGAAGAATCCCCCCGCTTTCGTTATGGGCCGGGATAAGTACCGCTGTCGTATGAGATCGCTTGGGGGGAGCGCCGGATGACGATCTATCACGGCTCAACGCCAGACAGCCCGCCACGATCTCAACGAACCAAACAAGCGTCAGGAGCGCCGGCAGGCAAACGATCGCAACGATGATGCCGTTCAGCATGGCGGCTTGCATCCAATCCCGAACTTCGATCTTGCCGGCCAAACTACACGAAAAGGCAATAACGGCCCCTCAACTTTCGGCCGTTCCTGCTACGTGCCAGGCCGGAAAACGAAGCACAGGTTAATGAGGAAATTGACGAAAAATGCCGTACCAATCCCTATCAGTTTGGCAACCACGGGCTGAAGCCCCAGCATGTAGAACCCGAGCAGCGTCAGGCCCACGTTGACCGATAGGCCGATGAGCGCCGCAGATAGGAAGAGCGCAAAACCGCGGGCGCTGGCTTCACGGCCAAAGACGAACTTGCTCGTAAGTAGATAGTTCACGACCGCAGCGGTGCAGAAGCTGAGAACTCCTGCCACGGCGACGCCAAGTCCTTCACCGACGAGGAGTGCGAAGCCTCCCGCATCGACGACGGCAGCTACTCCGCCGGTCATTGCGTATGGCAGGATTTTGGACAAGGCATCATTCATTTGGATCGGCGCCCCGAAACCGGGCGAATAGCGAATCATCGAATGTCGCGAATGTCTGGTAGCCATCGACGGGTCTCGACGACCGAATCAGGGTTCTGACGCCAGCCCGCAGGCCAGCACGGCCGTCGCGCTCTGCTCGGTCGCCGATAAGCAAAGTCTCGTGGGCCTCCACGCCGGCGGCACTCATCAACGACTGGAGACCCTTGGGGTGCGGCTTAAGCATTCCAACATCGCAAGCGGCGATGACGAAATCGGCCGTTAGGCCCATAGCAGCCAATTTGGTCGTCGCGGGATAGTCGGAAAGGATCCCGATTGTCTTGCCACAATGTCTCAACCCCGCGAACAATTGCGGCACGCCCGCGTAGAGGCAACCGCGCAAGTACGGTATCGGCCGCTCATCAATCCACTCCGACACGATTGCAGCGACTCGATCGGGAGAGCACGACGTGGCTTTTGCCGTCTCGGCAATCAAGACGTGGTCGAAATCTGAGACTTCCTCGTCCGCCAGTCGCTCCCTGATACGCCGGTACACGCCGACGACACGGATAGGCTCGAAGTTCCACTTCGTTACCGTTTGAAGAAGCATGTCGCGCGCCATTTTCAATCGCAATGAGCGCTGACGATAGAGCGTGCCGTCGACGTCGAACGTCACAAGCCGAATGCCGGCCCAATCCGAGTCGGCGAACGGTGCCGTCATGGCAGCCTGATGTACTGCTGTGTTGAAAGCGCCTCGAGAACGGGAATGTTGACGTAAGTCGCGACAAGGAACGTGACGGCAAGCAAGCCAACAAGAGAGATCAACGCGCGCTCCTTGTACAGCTTTTCGGGCTTCTGGGCTGAAGAGTGCGGCTGCATCGACAATGCCAGATACTGCGCAAAAAGAGCGATGACGACGGGCACCGTCAGCAGGTACTCGACGCGATACTTGATCAGGAAGATGGCGAGGAAGAAGCTTGCCATGAGCGCATAGACGAAGCACGAGACGGTCAGCGAAATTTCGGAGTAGCCTGCGAAGCTCGCTCTATAGCGTTCCAACAGCTCGCGGCTGTGTGACGCGGTGATCTCTCTGAATTCCGAAAGCCGCTTGGCCGCCATAAGGAACGCGCCGCCGGCCCAATACATGAGGATGATCGAGCTAGGTGGCAGCGTCGTGGGGTCCACCATCGCCCATCCGATCATCAGGCGGAGCGGGTTGTTGATCGACTCCGAGATGACATCCAAGTAGGCCTTGTCTTTGCTGCGGACAGGCGGGATGTTGTAGACGAGGCCTTGCAGAGCGAACACTGCGGCTACCAGGAACATGATCCAGCTGGATGCCAGTGCGCAGAGCAGCCCGACGGCGACAAGCCCAGCCCACTCCATGAAGATGATGTTGCCGTTGAGCTGCGTCCGCACCGCAGCACGCCCCGATTTGTCTGGATGGAACTTGTCAAACTCGCGGTCGAACCACTCGTTGATGACGTAATTAGCGGACGCGATGCAAATCGCGGCGATCAAGCCGAGCACAACTGACATAGCGACGGACGGTGTGTGCACGCCCCTTAGCAGGTACGCGAGCATGATCCCGGGAACGATGAAGATATGCTTGGTGCTGTGATCGAGCCGGGCGATCGACAGATATGCTGCGGCCGTTCCGTGCATCTTTCCCAACTCGCCAATCGCCTTATTCATGTGACTCTTCCAACGTTCACGCGTGTCGGGTTCGTATCGACCGTAGGTTAGCTTGGGCACGTCCGATCACGATCCGGACCTTCCACTCAACAAGCGTTTCATCAATATATTCATTTTCTATCGAAACGATGTACGCGTCCCCGGACAAATGCTGATGGCATGCCGCATGGTTACCGAACAGCCGCGTTAACACTCGCCGAATCTCTACCGGCCGCGGTTGCGCCACGTCGGTTCATGAGTGTGTCGGCGCCGAACGCCGCCAAAATCATGAGACACGGCAAGATCGGAATCGAATACCGCCCTAGCGGTATCAGGGCCGCCACGAATACGTTCATGACGACGATGGGGAGCCAGATGAGCCAGGATGGTCGGGCCTCTCGATGCGCCCTCTGCAACCCGACGAATGCCAATGTCCAGCCGATGATGGCCAATGAGCCTGGAATCAGTGAGTTTCGCAAGCTGGTCATCTGATACCAGAATGTGAAAAGCCCAACGAAGAATTTCCTGGCGGTGTCGAGCGGCTCAGTGACGATCAAGTGCTTCACCACGCGCGCGTTGTTCTTCTCGTCGACAACCTCGTCGAGTTCCCATTCTGTCCCGGCATCGCGCGCGATTTTCCGAAACCAGTCGTTCGACTCGTTCTCCGCGTCGGTGTAAGGCGGCTTCTGCAGCGTAGCGAACTCCCACCGCGTGAAGATGTATCCGCGCAGGAAGGAATCGCTCGCCCCCGGCGTCAGCAGCACGAAGCGGCCACCGGTCACCTGGTAGTTCCGATAGGTCCACGGCGCCAGAACGACAGCCATCGCGATAAACATGGCGACCACGGCCATAAACTCTTTCGCCGAGCGCCGCCTCAGCGCCAGCACCGCGCAGATGATGCCGAAGAGGCCAAGATAGGGTAGCATGACACCCTTGGTAAGGGTCGCGCACATCCCGATCACACCGACCAGTATGCCATTCGCGATTGTCGGGCGATCGTAGAAGCGCACCGTCGCCCATATTGTGAGGGTGCACATCAAAACCAGAAGCGTCTCCATGTGCAAATCGGGCACATAGCGCAGGAGCATCGGGTGGAGAGCGCAGAAGAGGCCGGCCAGGAGCCCCGTCCGAGCATTGAATAGCCGCTTGCCTAAAGAGAATACGAGCAGGCACGTGGCAACGTGCATGAAACATTGCAGAATGATGACAACCAGATTGCTGCCGCCAAACCGGTAAACGACCGCGATGAACTCGGGATAGAGCGAAGCGGCTCGCCGCGTCAGCTTGGTGAACCCATTTTCGACGAATCCGCGAGCGATTCTCGCGTAGTCGTAGGGATCTCCCGCGTTTGCGACAATACTCTGCAACCGGTAGAAAACGAGAACCATCAGCACCGCTGCAGCAAGCGCCACGACGGCGACTATGACGCCATGTTTGGTGCGGGGGGGCAAGTCGGCGATGGCTTCGGAACTCATTCTTCACTCCGGGTGACAGTCGATGTGCCTTCTATCAATTGTGAACTGTATTCCCTCCGCAATTTGCTTCGCTCTGCGATATGGCCGGCCTTAGCAAAAATAGTGCTACGCTAGCGCCCACTGGATTCCCGTGGCCAATTTCGTTGGGTTCAGAGCACCAGGGTGCTTTGTCATCGCGCGCGACCGCACAATCGCGATAGGATCTCAACACCAATTGTCTTGCTCGACGCCTCGCCAGAGGAAGAGTTCGGCAAGCGCTTTGCATGAACCTTGATCGCAGGGCGAGGAGATAAAGGCCAGTCACATCGGAAGAATACGTTAAGAATTAGCGATTGGTTGGGGGGGGGCGTATTTTTATGAATTCGAGTGATGATGTTCAGGTTACGGTTGGGGATCCCGAATTGGGTCGACACCGACTCACGGACGCGCAACGATAGAGCCTGACTGGCGTCGTCCGAGCCCCTACATTTCAAAGCCGCACGACTTTGCCCGATAGTCGCGAGCAAGGGTGCGAATAGTCCCGCAAACTGGGCGCCTCGATGTTCGTTGAAGTGAATCGGTAGGTCGCGTAGCTTGCGTGGTCACGAGGGGCATGCAGCGGCCGGACCAGCCTTATACGGGAAAACAAGCGACTAAAATGGAAAAACTTACCGAAAGCGGCGCAATTCCGTCGCTGGATGGCTTGCGCGCTATCTCTATATTGATTGTCTTGGTCTCGCACTCCGGATACGGCAACGTCGTCCCGGGTGGATTTGGTGTTACAGTCTTCTTCTTCCTGAGCGGCTATCTAATCACGACTCTGTTGTTGGATGAACAGCAGCGGAACGGCAGCATCAGCATTTGGAAGTTCTATCTGCGGCGGGCATTCCGGTTATTTCCTCCGCTGCTGGTGACATTAACCATCGCCTACTTACTGGTGGCGGTCGGGTGGCTGAGCGGCGGCGTCTCTTGGGCTGGCATTGCCGCTCAACTGCTATACTTCGCGAACTATTACGGCCTATTCTTCGATCCCGGAAATACTACGGCTACTGGCACAGGTATATTATGGTCCCTGGCAGTTGAGGAGCATTTCTATATGGTATACCCCGCTGCCTTGGCCGGGCTAATTGCGCTCGGACTCTCCAAGCACCGGATAGCGATCGTGCTTGCCCTTGTTTGCGTTGTAGTTCTGGCTTGGCGCATATATTTAGCAATGCAACCGCACTTCGTTGCTCAGCGGACGTACTACGGCTCCGACACGCGCGTTGATTCGATTATATTTGGCTGTCTTCTCGCGATTGTCGCCGATCCGAAAATAGATAAGAGGCGAACGCTTAATCCGCTCTTAACGCCGACCCCTGCGGCGCTTCTGGCAATCGCGATATTCACTTTGGTAATGTCGATTGCTTGGCGGGATGCATTTTTCAGGGAGACTCTACGATACACTCTCCAAGGACTTGCTCTTATGCCTATTTTTTATTTTTCGATAAAGTACGCAGCGTACTTCCCCTTCAACTTGCTGAACCATCCCTGGGTTGCCAAAATCGGCGTTTACTCCTATGCAATCTATCTAATTCACCACATTGTCATTAATGCTTTTCATGAAAATCTTCCGTGGCTGGTTGATCGAAAGCCGTTGCTGATTCTTGCAACCTTCGGGATCGCAACGCTCTACGCCTTATTGTTGGACTTATATGTCGACAGCTTTTTTCGCCGCCTTCGAACGAAATTTCGCTAGCAAGGCTACCCTAACCTTAACCTGCGTACCTGCGTTTGCCGCGCGCATCGTCGCATCTGCACGGCGAGCATTTAGTTTCGCCGATGCTCTGGTAGACAGGCTTGGGCTCGGCCAACAAATGGTACAAGCATCGAGTGGTCATCCTACACCACCGCACGATAGCCCGCCCTGCGTTTGGTGACTTCGCCATCGGAAACCAGTAAGCTGAGGCGCAAACTGAGCCAAGTGATCTTGAGGCACGATGTTGTCCCAGCCGCGAACTGACTTCCGTCCAGCGAAACACGCCCCCGCCAAGGCGCTTATAGAACCGAATAAGCGTCCCAGGCCGATGCCGCCCGGCGTTTCTTTCCCTGGCCGGGGTGTGCTACCGTTCTTGCCGGTTATCATTTATTTCTACGTTCTGGTGGTGCTACCGCTTAATGGCGGTGACGGGACGCCCCGGCTAGAGAATATCCTATTCTGGCCAACGCTGGCAGCCGTTACGATTGTACTCGTGCTGTACAATTCCTCAATACTGGACAAGGGCTACTTCTCATCGCCGCCCATTGCGATCTATTTGGCATACATGGTGTTTGCTGCCGCGAGTATCACCTGGGCCCATTCACCCGATCTTGCATTCAGTCGGTACATGGTTCAATTGTTCGCCGGCATCATTATCCTTCTGCCCTTTGCCCTACCAGTGGACACCAGCCGCACAATTCAACGTCTGCACATAACTGCTTTCATAGCTGTTGCTATAAATGCGATTTATGTTCTGACGACGCCTCCATCTCCAATTGGTCACCCCGGATATTTTATTCACAAGCAGGAGCTTGGGATGTTGTGCGGCGCGGCCATTATCCTGGCGGCGCACGAGCTTTTTTTTTCTGGCTGGCGCCGCTGGCTGGCCGCCATTTCGATCTTCCTTACCTTTTGGGTGATCTTCGAGAGCCAGTCGAAGGGCTCTCTAGCGCTGCTTGGTGTCGCTACGTCGCTCGCTGTGTTTATTCTTGTTGCGAGCAAGCTTTTCAGAACGTCGCCGGCTTTTGTCGTCGGTGGCATGGTGCTGGGCTTTGAAGTCTTGTCGCGATTCTGGAGCGATCCCATCAGGCGCATCGCCTGGATCTTATATGGAGACCCCACCGTCACAGGGCGCACATACATTTGGGACTTCATAGACTACCAAATATCCCACCGAGGATGGCTCGGCTGGGGTTTCCACTCGTATTGGAATGTCCCCGATTCGCCGCATAATCAGGCCCCCGGATTCATAAAGGATATGATCTCGAGCCACAGCGGTTATCTGGAACTTAGGCTAGAGACTGGATCTATTGGCTACTGGATATTTCTGGGCTTCGTGTATGCTTTATTGCATTACATTGAACAAGTCAGACGGAAAGACCTCATCCGCGCTTGGGTGCTTCTTGCGCTCTCGATGTACGTTGTGTTGATAAACTTGCTGGAATCTGTGTGGCTGCAATTGATACCGTTGTGGATGTTGTATCTTGTTGTGGTCGGGGAGACTGTGAGATTCTCGCGTTCTGAGATGGCAAACAGGGCCCCCTCCGAGCCTCTATCTATATCAAAGAGCGGGCGCAGGCTATTGGCCCGCAGGGTTGCTACGGCGGGCGAGCGCAGACCCCGCTGATTCCGTGTACAGGATTGGAATTTCTTGCTAACCCCGAGAGAGTTGGCTACGACTGAAGCATGGAATTGCGTGTCACAGCTATTGTATGGTGTAGCATTAGATCGGTGAGGATCGATGAGGATCGATAGCCACGACGGGGCATTTGACTTCCAATTTGCCGTTGGCTTCGTTCAAGAGGGCATCACCTCCACAGGACAGGATTTCAGTGTCGGCACACGTCCCTCAAGTCAGTGTTGTGGTACCGACATTCAACCGTGTTGCCCGATTGCGACACGTGATACATGCCTTAGAGCAGCAAGATTTCTCGAAGGATGACTACGAAATCATAGTCGTCTCGGACGGTTCGAGCGATGGGACGGAAGACTACTTCGCTCAGCTAAGCTTAAAGAAGAGCGTGCGTTGCTTCTCGCAAGCCAATCGAGGTCCGGCGGCAGCGCGAAACTTCGGCGTCGAGAAGGCGCTCGGAGAAATCGTCGTATTTATAGACGATGACGTTGTGGCTCACTCGTCGCTTCTGTCCGAGCACATTCGAACGCACCTCAGTGCAGCGCGCGAGGTCGTCGTCGTCGGACCACTCTTGTCGCCAGAAGGCTTTGAGATGGCTCCCTGGGTGCACTGGGAGCAAGAAATGCTAATGAAGCAGTACAGGGCCCTTCTGGCGGGGGTCTGGCAACCTTCGGCGCGGCAATTCTACACCGGGAATGCTTCAGTCCGGCGCTGTCACATTTTGGCGGCTGGCGGCTTCGATGAAAACTTTCGCCGAGCTGAGGACGTGGAGTTGGCCTATCGCCTAGCGGACCGAGGCCTTGAATTCGTCTTCAACATGGATGCCGTAGGGAGGCATTTTGCCGAACGCAGTTTCATTTCCTGGCTAGACATGGCGATGGCCTATGGGCGCAACGACGTGATTTTTGCGCGAGATCGAAATCAAGCTTGGCTTCTCCCCGCGTTGGAGGCCGAATTTCAAGAGCGGCATGTCCTGATTCGAACGTTGGTGCGTACTTGCAGAAAGCGCCCACGCATGACCGCCATGACAACGCGTTTAATAAAACTCGCCGCCGACACAGCCACCTTCGTCGGCGCGAAAAAAATTGAGCAACGAGCCTACAGTGGTCTGTTCAACCTGCAGTACTACAGTGGGCTGCACAGCGAAATGGGTAACTTCTCCCCCGCTCCGACAAATAGTAGCGCCCATCAAATAGGTTGAAACTCGTGCTATCCCAGGATGCACTGCAATCGATTATTCTACGTAACGCCAAAGGCCCGCCTTCCAGTTAGCAGTCACGATAATATAATTTTTGCCGTCAAAGACCGTGGCCGATTGCGCCGCCCCGATCGGCATTTCCGGTGGCGCAGTCATGCGCTCCCAGCCTGTGGTACCTGGGACTGGCGCGGACTGCATCTTTGGATCCAACTTACAATCGGCACACGCCCATGCGAACATAGAGTAGATTCTATTAGGCGTACCGAACACAATGGCCTGCTCAGACCAGATGCCAACGTGTTTCCAGGTTTGACCATAATCAGTACTTCGCAACACTCCCCAGCCCTGGCTCGAATAGATACCGGACATGAAAATCAACCCGCTAATGTCGGGCTGATAGATCTGCATCTGTCCGTGCGGATGCTCATTGCCTTCAACGCGATTCCATGTATTTCCGCCATCACTCGTGCGCCACGTCCCAATGGATCCGTTTGTTCCCTCCGCCGTCCATAGCCAAGTCTGGGAAGTTGTTGCAGCATTTCCTGTATTGATAAAAAAGCTGAAGCCGGTGCCGCCTCCCTGGTTCATACCAGGAGCTATCGGCACTTCGGTCCACGTACGACCACCGTCCCTGCTTTGGACGATCAAATTCATATGGTGCCCGTTCATGAGCAGGTGATCCGGATCGTGCGGATTGACCACAGGAGGATAGAAATCCTGACGATCACGGCCAGGAGCCACCCTGTGCCTTACCCAGTCAACGCCACCATCGATCCCGCGGAATAGAGTATTGGCGGCCCTCCGTCGGGGCCACGGGCAATGGCGAGGCCACCAGCTCCTCGGGCGCCGGCACCAGCTGCTCCGACGTTAATCGGACCGCTCCAAGTTTGGCCAAAGTCGGTCGATTTCCAGATACCCTGACAATGAAACTGTGTGTACAGATTAGACGGCCGCGCGGGATCGGCGACCATCGTGATAGTTCCAAAATTTCCACAGTCGAGATTGTTCTTAAGGTCAACGTTGGCCGGCGTGACATTGACCCACTTTCCGCGGCTATCACTCGCCGATGAAAGGGAGATATTTGTCACAAGACAAATAATGGCAGCGGATGCAATCAAGCTTTTACGCATTTGAAACCTTAAGATTTGGACGTTAAGGCGGTAGGGCCGGCAGATTATGAAATGTCGACGCTGCTGTGTCGATAGGTTCTCCGATGGGCACTCAGCACAAGGGAAATG